>JANNVM010000184.1:0-5798 GCA_031414455.1 Verrucomicrobiota bacterium | reverse complement strand
GGTCATAACTGGCATAATCCAGTTCCCCGCGATGCCGACACCCCCGGCCTCTTTGGCAGTGCCAAGGAAGGAACCGGTCCACGCGAAATAAAGATTATGCACGGAAGCATCGATGAGTGTGACCACGAAAAGGATAAAGATTGCGGGCTTCTTCAGCAGGCTGAACGCTTCCAGCCAGGCAAAGGACTTGCCGTTCGACGGTTTCGGAGGCGTGTGCGGAAGTGTGAGGCTGAATCCCGCCAGAAGAAGCGAGATGATCCCGCTGACGACAAAGGTGGACTGCACTCCCGCCTGGAAGGCTGCGCCGGCTTTGCTGGTGCCAAAAACTTTGCCCAGCCACTCCACCAGTCCGGTATCGGCAAAGGCCGGCACTTTGGCCCAGTCCACGAGGATAAAAATGAACGGCCACGCCACGAGAATCCAGCCAAGGGTGCCGCCCATGCGGACGAATCCATAGTCTTTTTTGGCATCCTTGAGGTGCGTAAAGGCGATGGAATTGGCGATGGAAAGCGTGGGCACGTAGAAGAGGCAATGCACGAGCATGAGCCCGAAAAACGGCCAGAAGATGGGTGACGCGCCGATGCCCGCGTCTGTGTTTGCGGCCGCGGCCGCCAGCGTTTCCGCCGCGATGTCCGGCGCTTTGATGAAGCCCAATGCCAGTATCGCCGCACCTCCGACAAGGTGCGAGAACGCCATAAATTTCTCGGCGGCAAACTTGCGGTCGGCAAACTGGTTGCTGAAGAACATCGCCACGATGGCTCCCACCGCGAAAGCATTCAGGATCCATGCCTGCTCCGACGGATTGAAGCCGAGGCTGGGGAGATAGCCGAAGATCAGCGGGAGCCAGGCTCCCCAGACGGCGATCTCGAGGATCATCATGACGAACAGCTTGTTGCGAACGGTTTTTTCCATGGGCGTGTGTTAAGGTGGGCTGATTTGCGGCGGACTTTAGGGACCGGCGTTCAGCGCGGCAAGCTCTGAAACGTATGCTTTTGTGATTTTTTGAACGCGCGGGTCACTCCGTATCCGCCAGCCGCGCCAGCAGCGCCTGCTCCTCCTCCGCCCACGGTTCAAAAAGAGCCAGCGCACCGGCGCGGGCGAGGCGGGGGAATGCCTGAATGACGGTGCCGGCGGGCGCGCGTTTGGCGGGACCGTCCCAAACGGGTGCGGCGGGCAGCAGGTGCATGGTATTGTCGTTGAGCAGCATCCCGGGAACCATCCGCAGGGCACCGGAGCCGCCGGGGCCCATCAGGCCGCCGGCAATGGCGCGCCACGCATCCAGCACCGGGCTGCTGCGCCGCCATGCGAAGGCGGCTCCGGTTACCGGCATAACGTCGCCGGGCCGCGCGGGGCAAAACGCGTTTGGCTGCGTCTTCAGGGCATCGAACAGAAAATCCACAGGGCCGGTGACAAGCGTGGCGGCCGCGAGGAAGACGCTTTCCGCAAACGGCGACCAGTCGAGTGCATGGAGGCGGTTGAGGCTGTCCGGGTAATCGGTGGAGCAGAGCGGAACATTGCGAAAGTCCACGCCGAGGCGGGCACAGGCGAGCCGGAGCGGGGGCGATTCGTCGCCGGCGTTCAGCACACAAACCGCACCGGTCCAATGGCGGCGCAACGAACTGAGAGACACCAGCAGCGCCTCGATTTCCTCCTCTTCCATGCAGACATAGACGACGCCGCGCGGTGCGTCCGTTTGCGGTGCCGGGAGCCGCCGGGCGAGGAACCGTGCCGGCTCCGCGAGACGCTTCACCCACTGCATGTCAGGGAAAACTTCGTCCGGCTCACCCAGCAGGAGTTGCACCACATGCGATGGTCCTGGCAAAAGCTCCGGCTCGTAGAACCCGCCGGCGATGGCACCGCCGGGCTTCAGCTTGGGCAGCCACACCGGCAGAAAGTGCAGCAGAAAATCGTACTCCGGCTCCGCGGTGAGCCAGATGGCATCGAGGCTGCCGTCCGCGAGGGACGCGAGCGTCTCCGCCGAATGTTCCAGCGGTGCCGTGAGGTTGGGCAGGCCTGACGTTTCTGCGGCATAGCGGGCCGCGATAAACTCAAGGTCCGTCGCCATGGCCGCCGATGGCGCGCGGGCTGCGAGGCCCCAGTGATCAATGACCGTGACCCTGTCGAAATGCTGCGCGAGGGCACGGCTGGTCTCGCCGCGCCAGCAACCGATCTGCACGGCCGACTTGTCAGGACCGCCGAGCAGGGCCGCGATTTTTCCCGTCTGCGGCTCGACACTGGCAGCGTGCGCGTGCGTCCGGTCTTCGAAGAACGGATCCGTCACCCGCCCGCGCCAGTTGGCCGAGGAATCGCCGGCGTGCAGGCAGACGAACGGCAGAAAGTGGCGGTGGATGGCAGGAAAGAAATTGCTGAAGAGCACATCGTAGGTCGAGGCGTCGTCGCTGCCGTGCTCGGGATAGCGGTTCAATCTTACGCTCAGATGGAACAGGTTGAAGTAGCCGATGACAAACGTGGTGTGGATAAGATTGTCGGCCCACGGCTCGCAGGCGGCGAGGCTGCGGAACTCCGCAAGGGTGCGGCAGATGCGCCGGCCTGACAGACCGTAAAGACATTCGGGATCGAGCGATTGAAGATTGAGCCGTTCGCGAAAATCGTGTGGCAGCAGGACGTCGCTGTCGAGCACCGCCACCCAGGCATCCTGGTCCAGCACGTCGAGCCCCTCATTGAGCGCCGCAGCCTTGTGAAAGACGGCATCGTTTTCATAGAGCCGTTTGGAGAAAAGCACCTCCATGCCCCACCGCCGGCAGACGTCCTGCGTTCGCGTATCGGCTTCATCCGTGACGACGAGCCAGCGGTCGAAGTGTTTCACGTTAGGCGCGATGCATTCGAGAAAGTCCGCGTAGTTGACGGAAACCGTGAGCGCCTGAATTTTCCGGCGCGCCGGCACAGACGGGGGCGGGCTACCAGTCATAAATCCAGCGGGGTTCGGTGACGCGCAGATCAGGACGGCCCAGCGGACGGCCGTTGAGCCAGCCGCAGCCGTAGTCGCCCTCGCAGTGCGACTGTTTCCGGGTCGGCCACGGGTCGAGGGCGTAGATTTCCCCGGCCCCGGATAGCCATGCCGCCCACCAGTCCGCGGGATGGCAGACACTGATTACCATTCGCCGGCAGGTGCGCAGGAATTTCCACGCCGCGATGCTTTCGGCGGGCATTACCACCGGCTTGAATTCCGCCAGCGCCGCGACTTCCGCCCCGTGCGGCGCATCGGTTAGGAGGACGAGGCGGGAATGCGGCACCCGCTGCAGCAGCGGCACGAGTTTCTCCCGGAGAGGCAGCGTCTGCGACCATTGCGGCGCGCGGCCGGAATAGATTCCCGGCTCATGCCATGATTCCGGCCGCCGCGTGCGGAGACACACCGCGAGATCCCCCTCACCCGCCGGCTTTTCCGGGGGGGCCGTAGCCAGCCAGCGCCGGATGTCCGTTTCGCGGCCGCGGAAATACTCCCACCGGTGAAACCATCCATAGAGCACCAGCCGCGCGGCCACAGGCTCCTCCAGATGATGACCGCGCACGAGGATGCCGTTCTGCATGTCTTCGGCAGCCATGCCGGACCATGCCCGGAACGGCGAGAGAAACCGCCGGCCTGACACTTTCTCCGCGGTGGCGGGAAAGTGCGGCAGCGGCAGTGCGGTGAGTTCGTGTCCCCAGCGCTCCGCCAGCAGCCGTCCGAAACAATACTGAAACAGATTGTCCCCAAAACTGCCGCGATATCTCACTTCGACCATAAACGTGCTGCCGCTGTAGCTTTCCGGGCGCGCGGACGCAACTCAAAGCGTGACTGCCGACTCAAAGCGTGACTGCGAAAACGAGCCGCCTTACTTCACACTAAACGCGTAAAGCTGGCTCATCGTCATGATGTAGAGCGTGTCGTTGGCGTAAACTGGCGTGGCAAAGAGGGAACCCGGGAAGTCGATGACGGCAATCTTCTCGAGCTTCTTGCCGGCTTTGAGGATGTGGAGTTCGCCCTCTTCGTTGCCGATGTAGATTTTGCCGTCCACATGGAGGGTGCTGCCCCAGATGTGGCCTTTCGTGTCGTAGGTGGAAAGTTTGGCACCGGTGATGGCATCGATTGCATGAACGATGCCGGAGTAGTCCGCGACGTAAAGAATGTCGTCCACAATGGCGGGGGTCGAGACGGAGCGGTTGATCTCTTTATAAGTCCAGACCGCCTTGCCGCTTTGGTCGCCGGTCTTCGCCGGATCAAGGCAGCTCAGGCAGCCCTTGCCTTCCCCGTGCTCGGGATCCTGACCGATGTGGGTATAGACTTTCCCCTTATAAACCACCGGGGTGGCGATGATTTCGCTGGGGCCTTCGTAAGTTTGGTAGTCGCGCTTCTTGTCGCCGTCGAAGCGGTATTCCTTCGGGTTTGCGTCGTAGCGCCAGAGTTCGTTGATGATATTGAATTCGCCGTCGTTCTTGAAGGTGAGATCGAATCCGTAACAGAAGCCGTCGCCGGCGCCAAAGATGACCTGGGATTTGCCGCCGGCCGTGGCTAGCGCGGGGCTGGACCACGAGCAGTGCAGACAGCGTTTGCTGATGCCGCTGCCTTCCTCGCCGAGCAGCTTGCCGGTTTTCTTGTCGAGGCAGATGAGGCTGGGGGCCTCCGGTGCGGGGATGTTGGTGTGCGTCCAGTCCACGCCGTTGCTGGTGGTGACATAAATGCGGTCTTCCATCACGAGGACGTTGCTGCTGGTAATGTTGTGAGGGAAAACGCCGCAGTCTTCACGCATGTCAAAGCGCCAGATAATGTCGGCGTCGGTGTCGCCGGGAGCGACGATCCTGTTGTCCACGGTGCTGTAATACTTCGCCTCGTCCTGATACCCCTGATTGCCGTTCTTAAATCCGTCCATGTCGAGGCAGAGCACTTCGCAGCGGTTGGTGGCGATGTAGGCCAGTTTGCCCTCCACGGCCGCACCGGAGCACATGCCGAGAAGTTCCCAGTCGGACACTTTGCCGGTGCCGAGTTTCGGGGAAGGTAACTGCCAGACCATCTTGCCGGATTTCTCATCAAGGCAGAGGAGAACGGCGCGGTCCTCGGCGACAGTCTTGCCGTTGTTCGGGTTTTTGATGAAGTACTTCGTGTCGAACGGCTTCTCGTTGTTCGTACCGAGGAGGATCATGCCGTTGCTCACCGAAAGGGTGCCGTAAGCCTGGGAGCCAAGCGGAACGGCCCACTTCATGCCCTTCGTCGTGGCCGGGTCCACTTTGTCTTCACCTTTGATCTTCTTCCCCGGATTGAAATCCACCGGCGGATTTTTGCCGGGCGAGACCATGTTGCGGGAATTGTCGCCGCCCCATGTGGGCCAGTCGGTGGGAGTGACGTCGGCAGCAGCGAACGAAGACAGGACGAGAGAGACGGGGAGAAGGAGGAGTTTCATGGGATTGGCGGGGGGAGTGTTTCGCGAAGTGCCCTCAACGCAACCAGGTTTCCCGGCCTTCCATGCTTCCGCGGAAGCGGAAGTGCATTCGCTTATGCATGGGTCGCGGGTTGCCTCCCGGCGGTGGCTGTGATTGGGTCGCCACTTCGACATGGCTTTTCCCACCACCCACTGGAGTCTGCTCGCGGCGGCGACCTTGCACGGCGACAGCCGGGCCGCGGCAGCCATGGGCGAGTTCTATGACCGCTACCGTGGGCCGGTGCGGACGTTCTTTCACCTCCGGGGCGTGGGCCCGGACGATCTCGATGATATGGTCCAGGCGTTCTTTTTGCACGCGATGGAGAAGTCGCTGCTGCGCCGCGCCGACCGGCAAAAGGGAACCTTCCGCTCCTACCTGTGCGG
>JANNVM010000183.1:0-12122 GCA_031414455.1 Verrucomicrobiota bacterium | reverse complement strand
CGTCACCTTCGACGGACTCGGCGAATACCTGTTCTACGACGTGCGCAAGAATGCCGACGGATCGGACAAGGAGCACCCGTTGAATGACTCGCGCTTCAAGAGTGCCAGTATCCTGCTCTCGGGCGTAAACTTCGGGTGCGGCAGTTCGCGCGAACACGCGCCGCAGGCGATTTACCGTTATGGCTTCCGTGCAGTGGTGGCGGAGAGTTTCGCCGAAATTTTCTTTGGCAATTGCACGACGCTGGGAATCCCCTGCGCCGTGGCCACCGCTTCCGACATGCAGCGCCTGCGCGACGCCGTGGAGAAAGATCCGCAGATCACTGTGACGGTGGACGTGGACAAAAACCGCGTCTTCTTCGGCAGCGAGAATTTCACCGTGAACATTCCTGACACCGCGCGGGATGCGCTCATTTCCGGAAAGTGGGATCCCATCGCCGATCTTCTGGAAGGAGAATCCTCCGTCGCCGCTACTGCCGGGGCTTTGGACTACATGAAGCGCTGAGCGCGGCATTTAGCCGCCGAAGAGGCTGCGGGCCACTTCGGCACCGACGGTTTCCACGATCTTCTTTTGGAAGGCTTCGGCGTCGGCCCTGCGGCCTTCGAAGAGTGCGAGGGTGAATTCGCCCATCAGTTGCCCGGCTTGCCATCCCGCGATGGCGTCGGAGGGCAGCAGGCGCTTCACGGCTGCGTCAGATGACTGACGGACTTGGTCGGCCCAGGTTTGAAACGCGCGGCCGGGGAATGACGGCGGACGTTTCATCCGCAGTTCCACGATGGGCCGGTCTTCGGTGTTCAGCGGGCCGTAGTCGCCGGAGTCGGACTGGTCCAGCTTGCCGATGAAGTGCATCCAGAAGGTCGCGGGGTGCTTGAGTTGGGGGTTTGCAGGGTCACGTATTCCTCGCAGCTTTTGATTGTTGGTCTCGCCACGGAGGTTGCCATCCGCGAATCCGATCAGCGCGACGGCCGGCTCAACGGGAGAGAAGTCACCACGCCAAACCCACGTGCGCGGGAAGACGGCCATGAAGGTGCGCAGGATGCAGTGGAAGTCTTCCTCGCCGAGTTGGAACAGCGGCAGCCAGGCGCAATACAAGCCGCGTGATGAGAGGCGGGACCCCGCGGCAAGGAAGTGCTCCAGCGTATAAAGCGCGCCTTCACCCTGACGCCACGGCACCATGAGGTCGCCGACGATGACATCGAACTGCTGCGGCGTGCCGCGCAGGAAGTTGCGCGCGTCTTCGATGATGAGATGCGCGCCGTCCTGCGACTGAAAGTGATGGTTCTCCTCGGCAAAATATTCGCCAGCCAGTGCTGCGGCTTCCGGCACGAGTTCAAGGGCAGTAACCGGGGCCGGGAGCCATTGGGAACCCATCCGCATTTTTGGGGGGCCATCGTATTTGCCGCCCGCAGTGATACCGGTACCGTATCCCAGAAATACAACATTCGAGGAAAGGGGACCCAGCATCAGGGGAATGTGCGACTGCATCCTCTCATCGCCGACGGACGCCGTTCCGCCGAGGCTGTAGTGGTTATTCAGTTTCAGCCGCCGGGAGCCCGGACGTTCGACGACGGCGACCACACCATACGCGCCTTCTTTGATCGCGAGAAGTTTCTCGCCCTGATCAGTGGCGAGGTGGGTGCGGGGCAGATGAATGAACATACCCGCAGTGATGAGCAATGCTCCAACCCACGCGAGATGCCGCAGGACTTTCTTTCCGAGGAGCATTCCTCCGCAGAGAATTACGATCGCAGCCGGGAGGACAATGATGCCCCACATGCCGATTAGTCCCGGCAGGAGAAATCCCGCGGCGAGAGCGCCCGTCACCGAGCCGGCGACATTCCAAGCGAAGACAGTGCCGGTAAGTTCACCGGTGGCACGCGGCGAGACTGCGGCGACTTGCTGAAGAATAAGCGGCAGCCCCACCGCGAGGAAAACCACGGGTACGAAGATGACAACCACCGCCGGACCGATCTGGTAGATGCTGAACGCCGAGCCGCCGTCCGGCGCATATTGCAGTCCGCCACTGAGTCGGAGAAAAATCAGCGGGCCGGGCAGCGTGAGGAATCCTCCGGCGAGCCACGCCCGGCCCAGCGCCGCGCCTGGCGGCCATTTTCTTTTCAACAAGACCCGCGCCAGTTGCGTGCCCGCGGCGATGGCCGCGATGAAGATGGCGACGATGATGGAGAAGGACCAGACGGAGTTCTCGTGCGTCTGCGCGAAAATGCGGCTCCAGCCAATTTGCAGAACAAACGTGACGAAGCCGGAGAGGAAGGCGAGGGCGAGCCAGTTCCACAATGGTCCCCGTGGTGTTTCGCTCTCTTCTGTGCTGCGGGATTTCCTGCGGCCCTTCGCCTTTGGCTGCGGAGCGGCCGGTTGAACCGGTTGGTATTGCGCCGGGGCGGATTTTGCCATGATGAACGCGCCCGCGGCGATGGCGAGATTCAAGCCGGCGCAGAGCCAGACGCTTTGCCGCATTCCGAGGCTGCCCAGCAGCGCCGGAAAACACAGGACGCCGAGAGCCGCGCCGGCGGTGTTGAGCATATAAAGCCAGCCGGCCATTTCGCCCAGATGATCGCGGCGGTTGTTGAAGAGTTGCGCGAGGACAGGCAGTGTGCCGCCCATGGCCATCGTGGGAATGACAATCGCGAGGAACGCGAGCAAACCTTTCACCGCGAGGAATCCGGCTCCACCGCCGGACATGCGCGCAAACAGTTCAGGATAGAACGACGTATAGAGTGAGAGCGCGGGCGCGACGAGCAGGGCGCCGCCCGCGATGACGAGTTCCAGAATCGCATACACCCGCAGCGGTTGCCGCCAGCGCGCGCCCCATTTTCCCAGCAGCCAGCTTCCCAGTCCCAGTCCTGCAAAATAGGCCGCAAGCACAACGGCGGTCGCCGGGGCCGCGCTGCCAAAGAGCAGTGTGAACTGCCGCTGCCATGCCGCCTCGCAGATGAGCGCCACCGCGCCGGATAGCAGAAAGATGGATCCGAGGAGCAGTGAGGATGCCCTGGATAGTGGCGGGGCGGGGTCTGGGGACATGCTGGGCGCTATCGTGATTCACGACGGATTACTGCTCCCGGATTCTTTCACAGGGCCACGTCCCGCTTCCCTGCCTTCGCGGCTTCGGGCTCTGCCTCCAGGCCCGTAATTCCAGGCCCCTCCGGCGTGTCGCGCCCGGTCCTGACCGTATATTTCCCGGGGGCGAAAACCGGCGGCTGCCAGCGCGCGCCAGGGGTGCGGACGGTATAGAGGATTTCGCCGGTCTTTTCCTCCACCACCTGGACTACGGCATTCGGCGCGCCCGTGATAACAAGTTCCGGAAGCCAGGCGGCGGGCTTGCGTCCGTCGTTGTCGTCCATCGCGACCGTGATGGGCCAGCCAGGGAATTGTGAGGTGCCAAAACGCGGCCAGCACTCGAAGGTGACGGTGCGCTTCATTTTGTGGAAGCGCGCGATGCCATAACCATCGGCGCGCTGCTTCTCGTCGGCAATCCCGGGAGGATTGGCGTAGGCGAGGAGTGAGATTTTGTTCCCCAGGCCGTCGGAGAAATCGCCGGTCCAGGGCAGGGGACTGCCGGCCACCGGGTTGGGCCCGGGTTTCTCATCGAGCGGATGCCACCATCGGCCGTAGATGGTATTCACGAGTGCGGGACTGGTGAAAGCATAGGGCCCGTCGCCCCATGCGGCAATGCCATGTCTGGTGACGACGGCGAGGTGCTGATCGCCGCAAAGATGCACCGCGCGGGCGCGGCGGATTTCCTCCAGCGCGCGATTCCGCTGCGTCTGCGGCCAGCCATTGCAGTCGAGGTCAGCAAGGAGGCGGTCGGTGGGCCCGCCATGCATGTGGACGGCGCCGCAGAAGGCAGTCTGTGAGAGCACACATTTGAGTTCCGCGCCGCTCCAGTCCTGCGTCCACGTCGTGAGGAACCGGTGCTGTCGTTCCCCGAGCAGTTGCAGGCCGGGCACGTCGATCGTTTTCGGATCGTAAGCCGGATCGTTGATGTGATCGGGCCTCGGTCCCATTTGCGGAATCTTGCCCGCGGGGCCTGACTTGAATTTCCGGTCTTCGAGAATGGCGAAGTCAATTCCGCCGAGTCGCAGCCGTGTGAAGTAAACGGTGATGCCCCGCTCCACCGGCGCGGGGTCCGCGGGGTCGGGGAGATGCCACGTTTGCTGCCGCTGCACGAGGTTCACATATTCCACGGGATAGAAGTAACCGCCGTCAGCGCCGTCCTGGCGGGCCGCCTTCCGTCCGTTTTCGCCCCACAGGTTCGGTTGCCCGACATCGTGGTCGTCGGGAATGGTGATCGTCGGCCGGTCGCGGATGAGGTCGCGGAACTGCAGGCCGAATTCGATCCAGCCCGCCGTGTGCTCAGTGTGCCGGTAGGTCTGATCACCTGCGAAGAAGAGCAGGTCCGGATCCTGCGCGCGCAGGCGCTCGATAATCTCCGGACGCAATCCAGTCGTGCGGCTGGAATTGCACGACATGTTGGCGACGATGATTTCGTCCTTCTCCACGGGATCGCGCCGGATGCGGCCTTCGAAGACCGCCTGCCCGCCGTGCCGCACCCGATAGGCGACATCCTTCGTCGCGTCCCACTCTTCAACGCGAAAGTGCGCGTCCCAACCCGGATAATACACCTCTGCTTTCGTCGCTTCCCGCCATTCGCCGTCGCGTTGAAACTCGAGCCGGACTCCGCGGGTTTCGCCGGGCATCAGCGGGAACAACTGCGCGGTCAATTTCAGCACGCCACGGTCCACGGTGTAGAGCGCAAAGGCGATCACCTCCGCGCGCGGCACATTCATGAGCGGGGGCGGATTCGGCCCCTTCGCCTGTTTTGTCCACCACTCTCCGATAGCGAGAGAATCAAGACCGGGGAACTGCGGGCCAAACGGGCTCGCCGCGTCCACAGCCGCCCCGGCGGCCATGGCCTCCTGCGACGGGCTGCCCAGTGCCGCCGCCAGTGCGGCGCCCGTCAGGCGCTGTCCGAATTCGCGCCGAGTGAGGCTGGCTTCCGCGGGAGTGGTGATGGAGTCAGGTTCGTTCATAAGTTGAGTTGTGCATGTCTCTGCGGCGCAAGGCAATCACTTCAGTGCGGGTTGCGGGCCGGTGAATGCCGTCCGGCCTTTCGGTCGAGGGCATGAAGCAGCCTGCCATTACCTGCCGGACTTACTTCACGTTCAGACACACCACATCCCCGGTGGCATTGCGGCAGTAGATGCGTCCATTGGCGAGAACAGGGGTGGTCCAGCAACGTCCTCCGAGAACCTGCGCGCGGGAGACGGGTGTGAACTTTTCCGGACTAACAGGCGCTACCATGAGTTCGCCCTGGGCACTGAGGGCGATGAGTTTGCCGTCCGCCACGGTGACCCCGCCGACGCCGAAACCTCTGTGTTCCCATTTCACGGTGCCGGTTTTCACGTCGAGGCACTTGAGGGCGCCTTTGTCGCCGTCGTTTCCGTCAGGGCCGTAAAGGTGGCCGTCCACCAGCACGCAGGAATTGAACTGCGTGCGCATCACTTTGTTCTCCCACACCTTTTCCGGGGTGGCACCATCCACTTTGAGCAGGGTCGCGCCCTTCTTGTAGCCTGACGAGATAAAGACGTGACCGTCGCTGAAGACGGGATCGGCGGCATTGACGCCGTATTGTGTCTTCCAGGGGTAGTCCCAGACAGATTTGCCGCTGGCGGCATCCACCGCGAAGTAGGCTTTGTCAGAGGCGAAGACCACCACACTGCTCTTCCCCGGCACCGGACTGGGGGTGGAGTAACCCGCGGGTTTGGCGGCTGATTTCCATTTCACCTTACCGTCGGCCCTGGCCACGGCCATGCCGTGTTCGCCAATGCTGAGCAGCACGAGATCGCCCAGCACCAGCGGCGAGCCGGCAAAGCCCCAGTCGGGAACAGGCATGTCGTTTTCTTTCGCCAGGTTTTTCGACCACACGACCTTGCCCGTCGCCGCATCAAGGCACAGGGCATCGCCCCAGCGGCTGAGTTGATAGACTTTTCCATCGGCGACGGTGGGCGTCGCGGACGTGCCCCCTTCGTAATACTTGTCGCCTAGTTCCGAGGGGTAGGCGTGTTTCCAAATTTCTTTGCCCGTCGCGGCATCGAAACAGAACACGGTGTCCTCTTCCTTCGCGAAGCCGGTGGTATAGACGCGGCCGGCAGCGACCGTGAACGACGCGAAGCCAACCCCGACGTTTGTCTTCCAAAGGACCGGCGGGCCGTCGGGGGGCCAGTCGCTCTTCCAGCCGGTTTCTTTGGAGATCCCGGTGCGGTCCGGGCCGCGCCAGTGGGGCCAGTCAGCCGAGTGGGCGATGGCGCTGAAAAAGAGGGGGAGTATGAGGAGATGGCGAAGGTACATGATCATGGAAATACACAGTAGAATGCAGAAAGCTATCGCGGGGCGAAGGCAGTGGGGACTTGCCGTGGCGGGATTCACCCGCAATGGCAGCCTCCATGAAATGGCTGCCACCTCTCACCGCCGTCACCGCGCTGCTGCTGTGCGTTTGGCTGCGGTTTGGAGCCGGGGAACCGGTTCTCGCGGACGTCGCCCGGGCGGCACCCGCTGTGAGGGTGGATTTGCGCTATGCCACCGCGGACAACTTCTTCCACCGCCGGTTTTACACCGGGAACGCCACGGATTCCGGGCACTGCCTACCGAATGGTGGCACTTCCATGATGCCGCATGGGAGCAGTTCGGCATTCTGGAATGAGCCGCCCCACCGGGCCGCCGGGAGTTTCCGGTTGCGCCGCGGGCGGGCAATCACACCCTCGGTCTCATGAGCGATCACTCCCTTCCATCCACCGGTGTCCTTGCCAGCGTTTCCTCCACGGCACGGGAGGCCCTCACAGGTTTCGGCGCATTCACAGTGTGTCCCAAAGGCAGCCTCATTGTTGAGCAGGGCGGACCTGCCGATGCGCTGCACGTCGTCGTCAGCGGCGAACTTCAGGTGATGCTCCGCACGCCGGATGAACTGGTGCCGTTTGGCTATGTTCACGAAGGCGAAACCGTTGGCGAGATGGGTTTCCTCGAGGAAAATGCCATCGCCAGCGCAGCCGTCACGTCCGTGGTGCCTTCTGTTGTGTGGTCCATCAGCGCCGAGGCGTTTGAAACCTTTCTCCACAGCCATCCCGTCGCCGGCACAGAAATTCTAAAGGCCATCCTCAAGCTCGTCGGCCGCCGCGCCCGCAAAGGCAATGAGAGGCTCGCAGACGAAATCGAAGAGCAGAACGAAGAGTAATCGCCTGGCACGGCGGCGCACGTCGCGGCAGCGGAAAGGATGACAGACCGGATGGACGTCATCGGAGGCGGGAGTGACGCATGTTTTGGCTTCACGTGCGAAGCCCATTTTGACGCGGAAATCCGGCGTGAACGCGCGTGAGGTTTTCATTGCCGTCCCCGGCGGGGACGGCTTGCCTCGCCGCATCATGAAGATGCTCAGCATTCTCTCCTTCCTCGCAGTGCTGCCTCTCGCGATAGTGAATGCGGACCCGCTGCCACAGACTCAGCCACTGGCTTGGGAAGAACCGGATTTATCGTCGCGGCTGATGGATGGTGCGCATCAGTTTGTGGAGCGGAAAATAGCGGAGGCTCCGGCGAAGCGCCCCGCACTGTGGTTGCGGGATTTTTCATCGGCGGAGGCTTATGCAACATCGGTTGAGCCAAATCGCGGGCGCTTCAGGACGATCATTGGCGCGGTGGATGCCAGGTTGCCGGCGGCGATGGAACGTTATGGCGACGACACCAATCCGGCCCTCGTGGCGGAAACGGCGGGATACCGCGTCGAGCAGGTGCGCTGGCCGGTTCTGGACGGGCTGTGGGGTGCAGGTCTGCTGGTTAAGGCGAAGTCACTGCCGGTGGCATGTGCGATCGTGGTGCCGGATGCCGGGCAGATGCCGGAGCAGTTGCTCGGGCTGGCTCCGGGGATTCCGGCCGCAGCGCAAATCGCGCGGCGGCTGGCGGAAAATGGATTCACGATTCTGCTTCCACAGACCGTCTCGCGGGAAAAACTGGTGACGGACGACAAGCAACTGCTAGTGAGCGACCAAACCGATCGCGAATGGATTTACCGGCAGGCGTTTCACATGGGGCGGCACGTCATCGGTTATGAAGTGCAGACCGTCATGGCGGCGGTGGACTGGTTGCATGCGCAGCCCGGCGACCTGAAAATCGGCGTGTGCGGTCACGCGGAAGGTGCCCTGACGGCCTTTTACACCGCCGCGCTGGATACACGCGTGCATGCCGCGCTGGTGAGCGGCTATTTTGATTCGCGGCAGAAGGTTTGGGTTGAGCCGATTTACCGCAATGTGTGGGGACTGCTGCGCGAGTTTGGCGATGCGGAAATCGCCGGACTCATCCTGCCCCGCGCGCTTGTCATCGAGCACAGCGCTGTGCCTTTTGTGACCGGCCACAAGGGGGGGATTCACTCGCCGGACTTTGCGAGTGTGAGCGCGGAGGTGGAGCGCATCGAGACTGGCGGGTTGTTTCAACAACCGCTTCTGACAGTCAGTGAAGGCGAGCCGTTTTCGGACGAAGCGGTGACAGCCTTCGCTCAGAAGCTCGGGGTGGAAAAACTCGCGCCGTTGTCAGATGAAATGCCTGTCGATCAGCGCAAGACATTCGATCCGAAGGTGCGGAACGCGCGGGTCTTCGCAGAGATGGAAGGCCACGTGCAGAGGCTCGTGCAGAAGTCCGCGCACGTCCGCGACAAGGCATTTCTCTTTTCCATCATGCCCGGGCTGGAACTGAGCAAGTGGAGCACGGAGCCGCAGCACGCAACGCATCCGCCCGGGGCATTCACCGAAGGTGCGAAACGTTTCCGCGAGCAGTTCCACGACGAGGCAATGGGCCGCTTTGATGAGCCGCTGCTGCCGTTTAACGCCCGGACCCGCGTGGTGAAGGAGACGGACAAGTGGACGGCTTACGATGTGGTCCTGGATGTCTATCCCGAATTGCTCGCGTGGGGACTGCTGGTCCTGCCGAAGGATCTCAAGCCTGGCGAAAGGCGTCCCGTTGTCGTCTGCCAGCACGGGCGCGACGGCATCCCGCGAAACCTGCTCGACGGCGACAAAAGCGGCTATCGCAATGTGGCGGCTGTGCTCGCGGAGCGTGGCTTCATCACCTTCGCGCCGCATAATCTCTACCGCGGGGAGGATCGTTATCGCTGGCTCGGCCGCAAGGCGAACACGGTGAAGGCCACGCTGTTCACATTTATCATCGCGTCGCATGATCAAATTCTCCGATGGCTCGATGCCCAGCCGTTCGTGGACGGGGACCGCATCGCTTTTTACGGCTTGAGCTACGGCGGCGAAACGGCGGTGCGTGTCCCCCCGCTGCTGGAGAAGTATTGCCTTTCCATTTGTTCCGGAGACTTCAACCAGTGGACGCGCAAGGTCGCCTCCACGGATGAGCCATTCAGCTTTATGCACACCATCGAATGGGAGATGCCCTACTGGAATCTCGGTCACACCTTCGATTACGCCGAGATGGCCTATCTCATGTTGCCGCGTCCCTTCATGGTCGAACGCGGACATCTTGATCTCGTCGGACGGGACCAATGGGTCGCCCATGAATATGCCAGGGTGCGCTGGCTTTACGCCCAACTGGGTCTCGCTGATCGCACGGAGATCGAGTTCTTCCAGGGCGGCCATTCCATGCGCGCCGAAGGCACGTTCGATTTCCTCCACAGGCATCTGCGCTGGCCGAAGCCGGCGGCGGGCCCGCAGTAGCCATTGCCAGGGCGTAATACACGGACGGCAAGTCAGTGGACAACCCGGGGAATCCTGTCCGAGAATGCCGCCATGATTAAATCCGCCTCAGTCTTTTGCTCGCTGCTCCTTTCACTGACCTGTGCCGCCGAAAACTGGCCGTGCTGGCGCGGGCCGTCGCGTCAGGGGACTTCCACGGAGAAGAATCTGCCACAAACATGGAGTGCGACGGAGAATGTGAAATGGAAGACGCCGGTGCCCGGTGAGGGCTGGTCGTCGCCCATCGTTTGGGGTGATCGTGTTTTCCTCACCGCGACGGAAGACAAAGGCCAGTCGTGCCGCGTGCTGTGTTTCGATGCGGCGACCGGTACGCTGAAGTGGAACAAGGAGGTGTTTCGTCAGGAAACGTTGCGAAAGGAATCCCGCAATTCCTACGCGACACCGACGCCGGCGACGGATGGGAAGCGCGTGTATGCCGTTTTCGGAAGCGGCAGTATCGCCGCGGTGGACTTTGAAGGCAACGTGGTCTGGACGTTCCGGGAGTATCGCTTTTACAGCCGCCACGGACTCGGCGCGTCACCGGTGTTGGAGGATGGAATGCTGGTCATGCCATGGGACTGGAGTACCGATCCTGACAAGGAAAACGCGGACAAGGAACGCGTCGGCTGGCAGTTGCCGTGGGACCGCTCTTTCGTTTTCGCGCTGGATGCGGCGACTGGAAAGCAGGCATGGAAAACGGGGCGCGGCTCATCGCGTATCGCTCACATATCGCCCAACATTTGGACCGATGAAACCGGCCGCAAGCAGGTGATCAGCGGGGCGGGGGATGTGCTCCAGGGATTTGATCTCAAGTCCGGAGAACGGCTTTGGTCTGCGAAAAACGAAGGCGAAGGCGTGACGCCCTCGGTGCTGATTGCTGACGGTATCGCCGTGCAGGCGAACGGCTGGGGCGGCTATGAATCCGTCCGCGCGTTCAAACTCGCCGGTGCGAAGGGTGATATATCGGATTCTGCGTTCGTCTGGGAGCAGAAGAAAAATTCGCCCAAGCTGCCTTCGATGATTTACGTCGCCCCTCACATCTACTGTATCACCGAGGGCGGCATGGCGTGGTGTGCCAAAGCGGACACGGGCGAAGTGCTCTATCGCGAACGCGTCGGCGGCACCTTCGCGGCGTCGCCGGTCGCGTCTGAGGGACGCATCTACATTACCGGCGAAAATGGTGAAACGGTGGTGCTCGCGGCGTCGCCGAAGTTCGAAGTGCTGGCGAAGAATCCTCTCGGCGAAGACGTCCAGGCTTCGCCCGCTGTATCGGGCGGGCGTTTCTTCATCCGCACCACAAAATCACTCCTCTGCATCGGAAAATAATCCTATGAAACTCCGCTCCTGCCTCATCGCCGCGGCTCTGACTGCGTCCCTCGCCTCCGCTGCACCGGCGCCGCAGCAGATTAAGGTCAGCGACAACAAACGCTTTCTCGTAACCGGCGACGGTCAGCCATTCTTCTGGCTCGGCGACACTGCGTGGGAGTTGTTTCACCGCCTCAATCGCGAGGACGCCGATGCCTTTTTGAAAAACCGCGCGGACAACGGTTTCACCGTTATCCAGGCGGTGGCTCTCGCAGAGTTCGATGGCCTCACGGAACCCAATGCGAATGGCCATTTGCCGCTCATTGGCAACGATCCCGCGAAACCAGCGGTGAAGGACGGCCCTGACAATGATTACTGGGACCATGTGGACTACATCGTGGACAAAGCCAACGCGCTCGGACTCACGATAGGATTCCTGCCGACGTGGGGCGACAAGTGGAACAAGAAGTGGGGAGCCGGGCCGGAGATCTTCACGCCGGAGAATGCGGAGAGCTACGGCGAGTGGATTGGCCGGCGCTACAGAGACAAGGCCATCGTATGGATCCTCGGCGGTGACCGCCCGGTGGAGAACGATGCGCACCGCGAGATCATCCGCCGCATGGCTCTGGGTTTGCATAAAGGCGACGGCGGCGTGCATCTCACCACCTTCCATCCCACCGGCGGCCAGGGTTCTGCGCAAAATTTTCACGACGCCCCGTGGCTCGACTTCAACATGCGGCAGAATGGTCACGTTGCGGAATTCACCGGCCGTTATGATCAGACGCGTGTGGACTACGACCGGACGCCGGTGAAGCCGGTGCTCGACGGGGAGCCCATCTATGAAGGCCATCCCATCAATTTCAAAGCGAAGGAATTCGGACACTCGCTCGCCGCCGATGTGCGTCGTCCGCTCTACTGGAACCTCTTCACCGGTGCGTGCGGGCACACTTACGGCCATCACTCCGTCTGGCAGATGGCCAGCGAAAAACACAAGCCCGTCAACGATCCGCTCATGCCCTGGACCGAAGCCATCAACGAGCCCGGCGCTCTTCAGATGCAGCATGGAC
>JANNVM010000182.1:0-4037 GCA_031414455.1 Verrucomicrobiota bacterium | reverse complement strand
GACACTGGCTTTGGCGCGGCCCGCTTTGGTGTCGTCAAATCCCGGCTTCCACCGTTCGAGAGCTTTGGCCAATGGCTGAGAGGTTTTCAGCTTTTCGGTGACAAGGACGCCCTCCGGATGGCAGGTGGCCTTGTAACCATCGAAGTCTCCGTCCTTCACGCTTTGCGAAACGGCGTTCCAGAAGCGATCCAGTTCCGCGAGCCGCGCGGCGTCATCCGCCGATGCGAAGGTTGCCGTGAAAAAGAGGACGAGTGAGATGAGGGAATTCAGGAGAATTGATTTCATGGCTGGCGGCACGGTGGTGAGAATGGAAACGGCGCGGGTTACCGGTCTTCGACGGCAACGGCGGGCTCGAGAATTTCGAGGGGATTCCGGCTTGCCGCTTCCTCCGCGTTCCTCAGTGCGTAGTCCCGCATGGAGTTGAGCAGTTGACGCTGCGATTCATAGCGAAACTTCGCTGTCGCATATTCGGACTGCTTCTGCCGCTCAGCCGCAACGACCTCCGGATCGGTTTCCATGGGAGCTTCCGATGATTCTTCATTTTCCGCGGAATCAGTCTGGTTGGCTGCCTCAGGAGCTTCCGGAGGTTCCTGGCTTGCCTCGGAGATAAGCGGTGCCAGTTCCACGATATTATGCGCTATCATGAGGTCCAGCATCTCCAGCCGGTTCTTATCGACTGCGGCTTCCTGCAGCGTGATCTGGCTGGTCACGTTTTGATGAAGGCGTAGGAGGCGTTCCTCCTCCGTTTCCTTCCGCCGCTGCGCGTAAGCATCGCGCACGCCGTTGGCGATGGCGGCGGCTTCTTCTGCTTTGTCGCTCCATGCTGAAAGCGAGACGATGTCAGCATTCGGTTCTGCTTCGACTTTGATTATTCCGGCCAGCCTTGCGGCAGCATCATCAGAAGAGCATTTCCATTCGGTCCCCAGCTTGAGATTTTTCACCGCCAATACCAGCGTGCTCCGCGATGAGATGGCTTTGACTTGCGACTTATACCAATTCGTGCGGAACTGGTCGCTCGTCTCGCGGGGGACACTCGAAGGGATTATATCCGGCGCCGAATGCTGATTGATCTGGAATATGGTGGTCGCCCGAAAGCGTGCCGGCTTTGGTGTCACTGGTGTGGTGATGCGCGTATCGGCGAGGATCCCTGCCCGAATACGAATCGGGCCTGCGGGTGGTTCGGATGTGTCTTTCGCCCAGTGCCGGCCGGCCATCACGCCTCCGCTGAAAATCGCGGCAGTGGCGAGCGTTCCGAGAGTAATCTTCCGCGCGGCATTCACAGTGAGATGGAATCCGGTGCGGGCGTGTGACGCAAGCGCAGATCGGCCGCCGCCGGGGCGCAGGGTCTGAACACCGGCAACCGAAGCCTTCCCGGATACCCACTTGCGCCGCAATGCTTCTGGCCGCAGAGCAGTTGCTTAATCATGCAAATCGCGGGAATTGGCTGCCAGTGCTGTGGCCTCCCGGTTATTCTGGAATCGGAAGGCCGGGGCTGTCGGCAGTGTCAGGCTGTTTATCACAAGGGATGTCTTCCTGCGGGCGACGTCGTCTGCCAATGCGGCTCACTTCTGCTTGAGAAACTGCCGCCTCAGGTTTTCGCGTTGCGGTGTCCGGTGTGCGGATTGCGGAACGAGAATCCCCCCACTGGCGTGTGTGGACGTTGCGGTGACGTAAAATTGGGATTTGATTCTCCGGAGGATTTTCAGAAGGAGCGGAGAAGAGTCCACCGGGTGGGGTGGGGCCGGTTGGCTGTCGCCGGGATGCTGGGAGTGATTGCCCTCCTCATGTTCACCGCCGCCTTTTTTTTCACTCCTGCATTTTCCCTGTTATGGTTCACGGGAGTGCCGTTAATCGCAGCGGGTGCCGCCTGTGCCACGGGAGTGATGGCCTTGTTCAAAGCGGTAAAAGTGGCGGCTGAAGGCATCGCGTGTCTGCGTTACCGGTGAAGCGCGGGGCAGGGGAATGGAGTGCCGCTTCGCGGAGATGGCGGCATCGCTTGTGGGCTTCAGTCGTCTCTTCCCATTCGCTCAAGCTTTGCTATTGCTGGGGCATGAACCTGCGTTCCCTCGCCACCGCTCTCCTGTTTTTGCTGCTGCCAGCCGCCGCCGCGGAGGAGGGGCCGGTGGTGATTGAGGTGAAGGAGCGGGCAGAGAAGTCCATGAAGGTGAACAAGGCGTCGGATGTGAAGGCTTCGGATCAGGAATACGGCATGGAGGTGATGGAGACACTGGCCGTTCTCCTGCCGGCGGCCCCGGAGGCGGCGTTGCGGTATTTTCTCAAGGCGCGGGAGCAGGTGGACGCGGACCGCAAGGCGGGAACGTCGGCGCCTGTGGCGGTTGATCAGAACGAGGACATGAAGCGGTCGGCGAGTGTGCTGGCGGCGGCGCTGGGCGGGGCCTTGCAGAGAGTGGAGGAGGCGACGCCTAACGGTGATCAGCGCCTGCCGAAGATGATCGCGGCGGCGGTGGAGATGCTGGCATCGGACCGGGGTTGCGGCGTCGAGTCGTGCCGGAGCATCAACACGCATCTCGGACGGATGATGGATAAGGCGGGCCGTGCGGACAAAGAAGGGGCCTTTGCCACGGAGCGGCTCATGGAAAAACTGGGACCGCTGCTGAAGCCGGAATGGCTGCCGGCGGTGCTGGTGCCGGTGCGCGGAGTGATGTGGATCACGAACACGCGGAGCAATGCGGAGGCCCGGGAGTGGCTGGCCCAACAGGCGAAGGAGGGAGCACACAGGGAATTTGCCATGCTGCTGCTGGCCACGGCGCGCATTGGCAGTCAGGAACACGACGGCACCAACAAGGCGCGCGCCGGAATCCTGACGCCCGGAGACTTGCCTGAGGAGCAGCAGTGGCTGTTAAACGTGTTGGAGCAGAAGAACCGGCCGCCGGCGATGATGGCGAGTGCCGCGGCAGAGACCCTGCGGGACTGGCCCACAGCGGAGCCGCCGCTGCGTTATGCCGGTGCGCGGGCGCTGGCCGCCGCATGGGCCGCGGATGTGCCGGTGAATGATGATGAAACAGACAGGATCACGGGCAGCCTGGCGCTTCTCAGCAAAGACGGTGCGCCGCCGCAGGATGAAGGCTTCGCCGCGGCGGCGAAGCTGCTGGCGGAAGCATGGGTGACGCGAACGGAGCGCGGCCGCAAGCCGCTCTACGGCTGGTCGCGGACGGGAACCAGCGCCGCGAGCGGACCGCTGTTGTGGAGGCTCGCCACGGAAGTAAAACAAAGTGAGGCGGCGCAGCGGATTTTTTCGATCATGCAGACCGAAGCCGCAAAAGACGAGAGTCTGCGGGCAATGGTGACGTTGTCGGAATCACTCCAGCGCGCAAGATGCCACGTGGAGGCGCTGAAGGTTCTGGAGGCGCTGACGGAGGAGAAACTAAAAGGGGAAATGGTGCCCGCGGAGTTGCGCATTTATATCGCCAACAAGCGGGCGCATATCCCCATTCAGATCGCCGCAGTCACCGGCGGACTGGATGCCGCGGTGAAAGCTACGGTCACTGTCCTGTCGGAAAAGACGGACGACCCCACGGCCTGGGCAGGAGCCGCGTGGGGATGGTATAACATGGGCGTGGAGTTTCGTACTGCCGGCAATCACGAGGAGGCGCTGCGCAGGTTTTGCATTGGCTGCATCCTCGGTCGTTCGACGGATTTTTTCGCGAAGAAGACGCACGGAAAGTACCTGCCGCCAAGCCAAAGCGCGTGCCGCGGGGAACTGAAGGCCCTGAAGTATGATCCGGACAAAGTCAGTGTCTTCGGCACGCAGAACGGTGTGAGGATGATGCTGGATGAATTCGGCGAGGGCTGGAAGCCGCTCTCTCCGGCAGCCATGCGGCGCATCCTGGACGGCGCGGCGGTGGAGTGAGGCCGGCGGGGAGCGTGCCGGGTTCGTGTGCCCGGCATGGGCCTGAACTAATGAACATGAAACGATGACATCGGAGCTGATGAGAGCAACCGTAGCTGAACCGCAAGGCGACGCCCGTGAGGGTGGAGCTGAAAGAAGCGGCAGGCAAACCTGCGGCCATAGGAAC
>JANNVM010000181.1:0-6333 GCA_031414455.1 Verrucomicrobiota bacterium | reverse complement strand
GACCAGCGCCGCGGCACCGCGGGGATCATGAGCCGCCATTGCCGAGAGCACCAGGGCCGTGGCCTCGCCGTCGCCACTCAGATCAAGCTCCCGCGCCAACCGCAGCGCCCGTCCGCCGTCCGCCGTGGCCAGACGATGCAGTAAAAGCCGCTGCCTCAACATTCCCGCCACGTCACCCGGCACCGCCTCAAGGCGGGCCTGTTGGAGCGCTTCCTCCAGGGCCGTGGGCGACATGCTTGCCGCGCTTTCCACGAGGGAAGCAAGAGGGTCAGCCACGCCGGCCTCCGTCACCCCTCTGCGGGTTGAAGGATGCTGCCCGGCCTCAGCCGCGCGGCTCTGAACAGACGTGAATCCGGGCCGTGGTTTGGTCACAGCCTGCTGATCCCCGACACCATAATAATAACCGGCGGTGAGTCCCGCCGCGAGAGCAAGAAAGACAGGCAGCAGCCGGGCGGACTTCATGCCGAAGCCTGCATCGTGAGCAACGCGATGCAATCAATTCCGCCAGGCATACAAAACCTTTCTCAGTGCCCGGCGGTCAGTGGTCAGTGGTCAGTGGTCAGTGGTCAGTGCGGAGGTGCGGAAGTGTCCGGACACCGAGAACCGGGAACCGAGAACGGGGCACCGCGCACTTGCCCTCTGCGCCGGCCGCGTGGTATGCGCCCTCATGGAACTCAAACACGGCCTCCACCTCGCCTACTGCACCAACATTCACCGCGGTGAATCGTGGCCGGAAACGCTTGCCGCACTGGAGCGGCATACCCTGGAGGTGCGCGACCGGGTCTGTTCCGGCAAGCCGTATGCCATCGGTCTGCGGCTCGGCGTGCAGTCGGCGCTTACACTTTACGACAAGGCGGAGCGCGAAAAATTCCGCCGCTGGCTCGACAAACACGGCTGTTATGTTTTCACGATCAATGGATTTCCCTACGGACAGTTTCACGGCACGAGGGTGAAGGAGCAGGTCTTCCAGCCTGACTGGTCCACCGCCGCGCGGGTGGAATACACGCAGGCACTTTTTGAAATCCTCGCCGACCTCGTGCCGCCGGGCGTGTCCGGCAGCGTGAGCACCGTGCCGGGTTCGCACAAAGAACTCATCCGCGACGCGAAACACGAAGCCGACATTCTGAAAAATGTGAGGGAAACCGGCGAATGGATTGCGCGTCTCAGCGATGCGCGCGGCGTGGACTTGCATCTCGGCCTGGAACCGGAACCGCTGGGCTATATCGAAAACACACCGGAGACGCTGGCCTTCTTTGAGAAACTAGGTCGCAGCGAGCCGGTGCTGCGCTGCCTCGGCGTCAATTACGACACCTGCCACCTCGCCATTGAGTACGAGGAACCGCAGATCGCGCTCCAGCAGCTCAGCGATGCCGGCATCCGGCTCAGCAAGCTGCACCTCAGTTCCGCGCTGCGCCTGCGTCCGGAACGCGAGGCGCTGGACCGCCTGCGCGTCTTTCAGGAGGATGTCTATTTTCACCAGGTCATCGTGCGCCGCGACGACGGCAGCCTTCACCGCCACCGGGATTTGCCGGATGCCCTCGCGGCTGCAGCGGCAAAGAAACCATCCAGCGGCGACGAATGGCGTGTCCATTTTCACATCCCTCTCCATGCCGCGCCGGACGAGCTTTTCCAGAACACCAGCGATCACCTAACCGGAGCGCTGGAAGTGCTCGCGGAGAACCCCGCGTTGTGTCAGCATCTGGAAATGGAAACCTACACGTGGGAAGTGCTCCCGCCGGACATGCGCTCAGCGACCGTAGAGGACCAGTTGGAAAAGGAATACCGCTGGACGCTCGCGGAGTTGGCGAAGCGAGGGCTTTCGTAGAACAGGCAGAGGATTTGAAATATTCGAAATACGCTGATTTCAACTTCTAAATCGTCGGAGTCGCGTCTTCAGGGGAGACTCCAACCTATGCTTTCATTTATTCAGTCTCTTAACCATCAAACAATGCGTCACAGAGCACGAGAAGGCTACGGTGTTGGCCAAAGGCCCACGCGCAAATGCAGGAAGCGGCGACCGCCGGCGGGAAAGGGCGCAGGGCCCGAGACGGTCACGGTTTCGGTGCCGTCGTTGTTGTCGTGGAACGCGGGGGCGGGGGCAGGCAGCGGCTCCCAGATGTCGAAGTTTCCGGTGGTCTCGAGGGTGAATTGCACGTCGAGCAGGTTCTTGCGGCGGCGAAACTCGACGTTCAGGGAGTCCTCGCTGATGGATCCGGTGAGCAACGAGGTGGTGGATTCAAATGGCGTTAGGCCGAGGGCGTAGCGCAGTTCATTGGAGATTCCCGCGACGCCCGCAGTCGGGCCGCTGATGAGGGGATCTGCGAGTTGGGCGGGACTGAAGTAAGTTTGCCTCCACCCCTCGAACTGCCACGCGACTTCGCTGCTGTTTGTTGCCGCGGGAGTGCCGCCGGGTTCTGTGCTGATACCCCATTGGGCTGCGCCGTTCCACGCGTCCAGCGGCGCGGATTCGTCCCGGACAATCAAAGACCGTCCGCCGCCATCGCTGGCGGGGAACCATGCGTCACCGTAGATGAATGACTGAATGATCGCGCCGGTCGCATCGAGCAGGGTGATCGTCTCACCGCTGTTCCTGAGGGAATCCGCGGGGCCGTACGCTCCCGCGATCCTTGGGCCGGGGCCGTAGCGGGACTGAAACGCCGCCACGCTGCGAACCACGACGATGCTCTGGCCGCCCGCGAGGGTGGTGTTCGCGGGAAAAACGAAATCAATGCCTTCGGTGAATTCGCAGCCCCTGATGTCGAGCGCACCCACTCCTGTGTTTCGCAGTTCCATGAATTCGAAATCATCCTTGTCGGTGCTGGCCATCAACTCCGCACCGGTGGGTGGCGCGGGGTGATAGTGGAGTTCGGTGATACGGAGGAAGTCCCGGGCCAGCGGCGCAGTGAGGGTGCTCGAGATCGTGATGCTGTCAGTTCCGACCTGGGTGCCCTGATGATCAAATGCGCGGAGCGTGATCGCGTTCGCGCCGCTCAGCAGGGCGACGCTGACCCGCCATGTGTTCTGACTCGTCCATTCGGCGTCGAGGACTGCACCGGTATCGGCGCGGCGGATTTCGCGCACGTCAATCCACCCGCTTCCCTCGAGCGTGACCTCCGTGGCATTGACGGCGAAATTCGCACCTCCATTCGTCGAAATCGCGAACGGCACGGCGGCGGGAAGTTGCGAAAGCACGTAGGCCCTCCGTGCGGCGATGTAGGTCTGCGCGGCAGTGAAATCCTTGCCCGCTTTTGCGCCGTAGTGCGCAATCCACGGCGTCATGTAGGTGGGGTTGAAGGTCGTGCTGATGAGGTCGCGCAGGTGCCCGTGGAAGAGCCGCCGGTTAATCGGGAGATTGAAAACTTTGATCAAATTTCCGGTGGTGCCGATGAGAGAGGCATTGGTTGCGCGCTGAAAGCACACGTCACTGTCGTGCTGGAAAGCGAGGAAGCGATTGTCGCCGGGGCGGAGGTAGAGTTTCAGGTTGTGCGGCTGATTGTGAGTGTAAAAATCGTTGTTCCCGATGAGGGACTGCAACGCAAAGGTGCGCGCCCATTGATCCACATCCATGAGTGGCCGGGTCGCGGCATCCAGCGCGCTGCCGCTCAGGCCGAGCGCGGAGCCGAGCGCCATCAGCCTGTCCGCTTCCGGCTGCACGGCTGGATCCTCGGGGATGAAAGTCCAGCGGTAGTTCTCGGGATCTGAGCCGTAGCTGGTGATGTCGCCGTAAGCGATGGGACCGGCCGCGATGACTTTCGGACTTTCCGGGTTCCCGTCGGTGGTGCTGTTCGCATAGTAAATGCCGTCGAACTTGTAGAGCGGCGAATCACTGCCGTCATCGAAGTGCCCGTCGAGCCAGTCGTTCGAGTAGTCCGTGCTGAGCAGCGCCACACTCGTGTGCTGAACGAGCGGGGTGATGACGCGGATGATGTCGTCCTGCAAGCCGGCGAGCCCGCCACCGGCGTGGCCGGCCATGTGCTTGACGAGAATTTCGTCAGGCGACGGACTGCCAAACGGACCGCGCCCGGAGCGGTCAATCACGATGCGCCGGTGGACTCCCCGGAACGGACGATCGGCCGGGAAACGCACGCTGTAGCTGACAAACTGGTCGTAGGGCCGCCCGTAGGGACTGCCCCGGAGATGCACTCCGGCATCGTAGCAAATATCGCTTTCATTCGTGATGATCGTCGCGCCGCGTTCGCCGTTGCTCATGAGATTGGCGTTCGCGTGCAAAGCGGCGCCATCGGCTGGCGTCATGACGATGCGGACGTTGTGCAGCGTGGCTAAGTTGGCGCGATTGTCCTGCACTTTGTAAAGCGCGCGCGACGCAGGACCGGCCGCGGGTGCGTTGGCCTTGGCGGCGAGCGTGTCGGTCGCTTCGACGTAAAACTGAACGATGGCCGACGCACTCTGCCCCGGGATGCTGGCGGAATAATTCCCGCCCGCTGCGTTCATCGGCGTGCTCTGCCACGCGCCGCCGTTGACCGCATAGCGCAAAGTCGCCGATGCCACGCCGTCAGGATCGCTCGCGGCGACGCTCACCGTGACGGCTGCTCCGGCAGCAGGGACTGTCGGGGAATGAATGAGGCCGGTGAACGAGGGGCCGAGGTTGGTGAAGCCGCGGGAGTTGGCCGCACCCGGCGTGCCGGCAGCCTCCGGCATCGCTAGCAGCGTGGTGCGCGGCAGACGGTTGAAATACAGGCGCGTATTCAGTGAGGGACAGCCTGAGATCCAGCGGGCGCGGAACGAGATTTCGCAGGTGCGGCCATTCACCACGCTGCGTCCGGCGGCGAGAGTGGTTTCGAGATGATCGCTGTCGTGATCCGTCCCGCCCGTCGCGACGAGATGGAGCACCTGGTTGCCGGGGACGCCTGGCTCGGCGATCACGGTTCCCTGATGATTTCCCAGCGCGCGCCAGCTCGTGAGGCCCGCGGTGAAGTTGCTGTTTTGCAGCATTTGGACGGGCGTGCCGTCGGGGCTTTCGATCACATGGATGTCGTCGAGGAGAACTTCCCCTTCGCCCAGCAAACCGAGCGCAAACTCGCGCCACTGTGTGTCCGGCCCGATCGCGCTCGGCACCGCCACACCGCGGTAGGTGTAGGTCTGCCACGCTGTCCGCCACGACTCGTCACTCGCCATCCAAGTGGGCGGCGCGCTGCTCGCGGCATTTGGATCGCGCCTTTCCATCGTTGCGCCGCCGCCGTCCGGTGCGTCCGGCCACGGGTGTCTGTCGGCCCAGGAAACGGTGTCCGCAGGGTTGCCCGCAGGGTCCCGCAGAATCACACGCCCTCCGGAGTTGCTGAGTTTTCCGTTGAGTGGTCCTGTCAGATTCGCACCGGGATGCAGCGTTTGCAGCGCGGCGGGATTGTGCGCCATCGCCAGAAATCCGCCCGCCGCGACTGTCGTTCCTGCCGGAAACGCAAAGTTCGCTTCGCCATCGAGTGACCAGCCCGTTAGGTTGACGGGCACTGCCGAGCGATTGAACAACTCGACGAACTCCGTGTCGAGTTCCCGTTTCGGCGTTGGCGGTGAGAGCGTTTCCCGCGCAGTCAGGGTCATGCCAAAAGTCGCGTCAGGATCGCCCGGCGTCGCCTGATGCAGTTCCACAGCAATGACGTTCAAACCCTGCACCAGACTGGCCCCCGGCAAGACCACCGGATCGCTCAGCATGGCCGCACCCACCGGACTCGATGCGAGCGTCGTGTGGGAAACCGCGCCCTCGGGCATATTGCGCCGGGCGATTTCGGTGCCGTTCAAATAGAATACGGCTCCGTCATCCACGACGCTTCGGAGCGTGAGGTCGGTCTGCGCCGGATCACCGGTGAAATGGAAACTTTTCCGAAAATAGGTCGTCGTCGCACCGGTCGGGAGTGCCGCCCCCGGCGCGATGCGACCGCTGCGTTCGTGTTCGGTGATTTCGCTAACGGAAAGCGACCGGTTATAAACGGCGACTTCATCAATCGCGCCGCGATGATACTGCGAGGCATCAGTCCAGTGCCGTCCGATGTACCACGCATCGCGCGGCGCGATGGTCCACGCGGACGTGCCCGTCGCAGTGGGTACAGCGACGCCTTCAATCCACACGCGCACGGTGATCGTGTTCGTTCCCGCCGCGTTCCCGCCTGTCTTCGTGATGACGGCGTAAATCCTCTTGCCGAAGTGATCCGCCCCTAGATCCACCGCGACGTTATTCACGGTGACGCCGGCCCCGTTTATGCCCAGCAGGTTGCTGTTTTCGATGAACGTCATGAGCGGCGCGCCGCTGTTTCCCGCCGCGCCGTTATTGGAAAAGATGCCGCTCCACTCCGCCTGCGCGGTGTGGGTGAACCACGCTTC
>JANNVM010000180.1:0-2846 GCA_031414455.1 Verrucomicrobiota bacterium | reverse complement strand
CCGCTTCTATCGCGCCAGGGAAAGCTTCTTCCTTCCCTACTCGCTGCTGCAATCCATGCAATGGCGGGGCGAGCACCTCACCCTCACGTTCGTCCATGACGACGTGACGATTGAAGGCCAGGGATTGCACGCGCTGTATGTGCAGCTTGCCGAGTTCAAGGTGGCGCGCATCCGCGAACAGGAGGGCGATGCCGTGGACAGCGAGGCGTCCGTGCATGTGGCCAAGATCACGCGGCAGCCGCGCGAGTGATCCGGACGGCGTCGCGGTCTGAAGAAACACCTGAGGGGAAACCGCCTCGCTCAGAGGAGAACTTTGACTCCGCATTTGCGGGAGGCGGCACAGAGCGGTTCATCGCGGGAGGCCAGGGAGAGCCGACGACGCAGAGCGAGTTCGAGATAGGTTGCGTCATAAACCGACAAGCCATGTATGGCGGCCAGCTCGCTCGTTTTGGAAAAAGCCAGCGGTGGCCCTTCAACGTCCAGGACGGGTTGAAGCTGCCCCAGCCGTTCCAGCGCCTCGCGCCGCTCGCGCGCGGTCAATCGTTTGCGACGTTCCAGCACCAGCAGCGCGTTGGCCACCTCGGTGAACCAGAGCGCCGGCACGACCACCTCGGCGCCTTGTTCCACCTGGGTGAGCAGCGCGTCCGTCGCCGGCGTCGCCTGGCCCGGATGAACCCAGGCAATGGCGGTGGAGGCGTCCGGCACAAAGGACACGCTCATCGCCGTCCCTCGGCGATGGCGGATCGAACCTCCTTCGCATCGAGCGGCGCGGGATCCCGGCGGCCGATGCGGGCGCGGAGCGCTCGTAGTCCGGCCACGGCGTCCCGCACCTGGTGTCGGCGGGCCTGGCCTTCCGGCACCATCCGTGCAACCGCCTTGTCATGCCGGGTGATGATGACCTCCTCACCGGCGGCGACGCGCTCCAGAAGTTCGCCGAACCGGGTCTTTGCCTCCAACGCAGTAATGGTCGCCATAGGTGTCTTTTAAGTTAACCGTTCAATGGTCATTTTACAGGATGCGCAGTGAAAGAGCAAGGTGCATCCAAAGCGCCCGCGCCTGGCGAATTGGCTGGCGCTTGTTCCGGTGACGATCGTTCGCGCCAGCCTTCGGGATTCAGACGCCGATCCCATTCCCAGAATTCCAACACGGGAATGTGCTGCTCACGGAGGAAACCGGCCAGCACCGCCAGGCGGCTCGTTTCACTGGCGAGCCGCGCCCGCGTTGCCTCCGTGAGATTCAAGTCGTCCATGTTCTCGTGACGGTGCGCCTCAAACGTCGCGTGGAGCGCGGGCTGATCCCGCTGGAAGCCCGATTCTATCGCGCGCAGGTAGTCGTGGTAACGGGCGGTGAACAACTCTTCGTGTGCCTGGCGGGACTGCGCGATGGAACTCCTGGACTTGCTGCAGACGGTCTGGCGGCACTCCCCCAAGAACTCTCCGCCATGCAGGCGAAGCACCAAGACGAACCACGGCTTGGCGGGCGTTTTCGCCCGGATGAATTGCCCGAAACGTCTGCCCCAATGGGCGGCGTGTTCTGCGGTCGCGGACGGCCCAGCCAGCTCGCGGAGGAACCCGGCCGCGTGTTCAGCCTCCTTGGGCGAGCAACGGGCCGGAAGCTCGGTGTAGCCGTGCAAAGCCGCTTCAAAGTGTCCAACGAAGATCGCACCTGCCGCGTGTTCGGGCGGCAGGACGCTGGCTTCGGGCGGGGGCCAGCTCCCTTCGATGGCGCGGCGGAGGAGCCCGAGCCGGTTCCGATCCGCCTTGCGTTGTGGCAGCCACGCGAGCTGCTGCTCGATCACCTCGGCGGAGTAGCGGCTGGTCAACTGGGTGGCCGCACTGGCGTCGAATCCGACCGCCAGAAGCTTCGCTATGATCCCGTCCGCAGCAGCAGCAGGCGGCTTCTGATCCGCTGCTGCTGCTGTTGTTCTGTTTTTAATGCTTCTGCTTTTAATACTTATATCGTTTCCCTTTTCTGACCGGTTCCCGTGCACCTTTTCTGACTGGTCCCGTATCCCTTTTCCGACCGCTTCCCCGTTTCCCTTTTCGGAATGGTGCCGTTCCCCTTTTCTGACCGGTGGGATTTCGGGCTCCGGCGAAACGTCATGAACCGGCGCGACGGGCTGCGCGGTCCAGCGGATGCGATAGGTCGCGGCGTGACTGTCGGCGCCAGCCCGAGGATCAAAGCAACCTTCCTGCACGCGCTCGACGTAGCCACTGGCCATCGCCTCCTGCATCGCCTCGTGAACGTGCCGGCGCGACATCCGCGTGAGCCGTCCGAGTTCGGAGATGGAAAGGCAGACCGGCACCTTGCGCTCGCCACCCGCGCCCCATTGGATGCTGCGAAAGAGCAGCACACCCACGACGCGGGTGAGGGAGAGCCGTTCGCGCCGGAGCAAGTAATCGAAGAAGGCGTTGGGGATGTTCTTGCGCGCGGCCTTGGCGTGGGTGATCGGGCGACCCACAGCGTCGATGGAGCCCGGCACTGCTTCGCCCTGAAAGAAGCCCGCGAAGTCCGCCGGGGCGTTTGTATAGACATCGCTCCAGCACAGCGCATAGATGCCACTTTGCGCCGGAAGGCCGGGACGATCGGGTCGCGGCGCGCGAACGCATTCGATCAACCGGTTCGCCAGCGCTTCCGTCAACGCCTCGGCGATGGATTCGCGCGAAAGTCCCGCCTCATTCATCAGCTCGCGGTAACTGAACTCCAGCTGGGCGTGAGTGGGATTGCCGTCCGTGTCCACCCAGCCGAGCAGCCGCCGAATCATGTAGCCGACCAGGCGCACGCAGCCACGAGAGCGATGCGGCAGCACGACAGTGAAGAACTGGAGTGGGACGAAGGTGACGTTC
>JANNVM010000179.1:0-5321 GCA_031414455.1 Verrucomicrobiota bacterium | reverse complement strand
AGCAAAACAAAGAAGACGCCGAACACTTTTCCAAAACCGGGCGGAGGAAAATCCGCGGAGGGAAAGCCAGCAACAACGCCCTCACGCTCGACAACGGACTGGAGGGACCGTCCGCCCTCATTCGCGAAAACGAACGCGGAGACAAATCCGGCAGCAATATCCCCGGATTCAATACCGCCATTCACCCCGAAGCCACCCGCGCCCGCGCCCGCGTTACCGCCCTCAAAGCACAACGCGACAACATGCCCGCCAAGACAGAGCAGACCTCCGCGCAGCTTTCCCGCAGTGACGAAATCATAGCCGAACTCCGCCGGTTAAACGAAACCCTTACCCGCCGCCCCGCTCGCTAATGCCCCGCCCCACCATGCGGAAACCATTTCCGGCATCCGCCGGCATAACAAACCCCAAAATCCCACCCACCCTAAAACCATGACATCAAAATATCCCTCATTCGGACAATTAATTGTAACCCTCACCGCCGCCACCGCGGCCCTTCAAACCACACAGCAGGAGGTCTCGGGAATTGAGAGCAACCTCAGCGATTTGCGGGCCGATAAAGCAGGGATTCTGGCATCGTGCGAATCCATCTCCGCAGCCGGACCGCATGAAGCAGCACACGCCGAGTTGACCGCCGCCCCCGGAAAAGTCTCGAAGCTGAACGCCGAAATCGAAGTGATGGAATTCACCCTAGCGGGGGCGCGGACCCGCCTTGAGGGGATTCGCTCTCACTTAAGCGCAACAAACCGCCTCGCACTGCGCGGGATGAGTGAAACGGCGGGCAATATCCGAAAGGAGGAGGAAAAAGCCTTACCTTCCAAGCTGCGGGAAACAGTCCTTCAGCACGTGAAGGAATTGACAGGCCCGTCATGGGACTTGGGCCTCAAGGGAGCGCACAGAGGAGACGCCAGCCCGGAAATCAATCACGCGTGGAAGGATGCCGCTCTCGGTCTCACAAGGCGGGCGCTCGCTGAATGCAATCTGACCTGGGAGCATCTCGTAGTTTCAAATTTTCAGCAGCGGATTGAATCCGCGGCTGGCGCGTGTGACACAGACTCACCAACGGTCGAACAGCTAGCGCGGGATTTTGAGAACTACCTGCGCGCACGGGACGCAAAGGACGCTCCTAAGAATTCACCGGAGAAAGGGGAGAAACTGAAAACCGCAGCCTGACGGTTATTTCTGGTGCCCGCCGCCTATTCCCGGGGCGTGTTGCGGGAACTAAATCTGGGATGCTCATTGGCGCTTTCATGGAAGCCATTGAGCACGGGACTGGCGCCGCCCTGTGAGGGGGCGGCGCCTTTCTTTTACCTGACTGCAAACCATCGCCCCGATGAGACCGGCGCAGCCGCGCTTCTCTCACGGATTCCACCATCTGGCGCGCCTGCAGCGCGTTACGAAACCGGCAAAACCCCAGCTCTGCGTTACGAAACCACCGGAGCAAACCGCCGGCGCGAGTTACGAAAGCCCGCCGCCGTCATGCCGGCATTGCGTTACGAAACCTTCCGCCGTCATGCCGGCATTGCGAAAGCCCGCCGCCGCCGATGCCGGCCGTGCGTTACGAAACCTTCCGCCCTTGCGACCGGCCCGCGTTGCGAAGCGACTCCGGAGCGCGTTACGGAATGCCCGCAATGCCGGTCCAGCCGCCCTCCCTCCTCATTGAAAACTCCGCAGAAATTTTCCTGGACCGTAAGGACACCCGGGACATCATGGAGGCGGATCGGTGTTCAAGCACTGACCCCGCACGTCTCAATCCGCGGTCTCACAAACCGCGGGCGACTCCATGAAAACAAAACAGAGAATTCAGATCCGTCAGGAATACCGTGGACAGGTTGTGCTGTCGCGGGACAAGGCTTGAACCTTTCCTGACGGATTTGTCTTTGAGACACACCATGAAAACGAAAACGAAATTGACTAAGAAAACTGCCGCCGGAAAGGTGGCACCGGTAAAGACCGCCTCTGCACCCCCGAAAAAACACACCCGACGTAATGTCAGCGAGGCGAGCCCTGGCACAGTGAAGGGGGGGCATTCCCGGACAGTGGAAAGCGTGCTCAATGCCGCAGATGAACAAAGCCGCGGCGACGCATTGTTTCTGCTCGGTGGGTTATCCAGTATGCTCGCATCAAGTGCAGCCAACCGCGGCCTGCGAAAAGTAATGGCCGATTTAACTAAGGTGTTCCGATCCTTGCCGCGCTCCGCCACCGCAGCCAAAGCCGCCGAGGCGCGCCGAATCGCAGCCTAAGAAGCCGCGCCAGCGCACACGCTTCCGGGAGCGTGATAACCCGCAGCCGTGGCCATTCCCGTCTGTACGAAACCCGCGGGAATGGCCACTTACTTCAAATTCAACGGATTTCAGCCATGACCCGCCCGCCTCACGCCCGAGCAGGAGTGTGCAGGACACGGTAAAAATTGTGCGGCTGTGGCCTCTGATGAAAGTTCTGAAACCTTAAAGATATAGATTTACTTCTAGGACGTTTTCGGACAATTTGTCCTTTTTCTTCCCAGCGCGTAATTCTAAAAGCCATGAAATCTCCTCAAATTCCAGAATTCACAAAACTTAGACAGGGATTAGGAATTTCTTCGAACGAAGCTGCGAGCCTCATTCAGTTGTCAGCTAGACAAATCCGCCGGTATGAAAGCGGCGAAGGCACCCCTAAGCGGGCGGTGTTGGAACTATTGCGGAAGCTTCGTGACGAACGAGGCAAAATACCGCGACAGTCCGCGTTTCGCTTTATTGACTTGTTTGCGGGGATCGGGGGTCTTCGCAGGGGATTTGACGGACTCGGCGGTCAGTGTGTTTTTACCTGTGAGCGAGATCCGTTTGCGCAGCAAACTTACCGGGCGAACTTTCGCAGCGACGAAAAAGAGATCGCGGGCGACATCACTACTATTCCCGTGGAGAGTGTCCCGGAGCATGAGTTGCTATTGGCGGGGTTCCCGTGCCAGCCATTCAGCCTGGCGGGTGTCAGCAAGAAGAACTCATTGGGAAGGAGTCATGGTTTTAAGTGCGCCTCTCAGGGGACGCTCTTCTTCAATGTTGCGAGCATTATCCAGCATCACAGGCCGCGGGCATTCCTCTTGGAGAACGTCAAAAATCTTCTCGGCCATGATAAGGGGAAAACTTTCCGTGTAATCCGTGGGGCACTTGAAGAGGAACTTGGCTACCATCTCTCTTATCGGGTGATCGACGCGAAAAGTTATGTGCCGCAGCACCGGGAGCGGATTTTCATTGTTGGCTTCCGGGAAAAGGTTCCCTTTTCTCTTGATGACTTGGTAATTCCGCCTGTGTCGGCGGGTCCTACCCTAAAACAAATACTGCACCCGGAGGACGGGACGGAGCAGCCGGAGGGTCGATTTACGGAAGGGGCGCTCGCTAAGGTCTCGGATCGCTACACTTTGTCGAGTCATCTCTGGAACTATCTCCAAGCCTATGCGGCCAAACACCGGGCAAAGGGGAATGGGTTTGGCTTTGGACTGGTTGGGCCGGATGATGTGGCCAGAACGCTTTCAGCGCGCTATTACAAGGATGGCTCTGAGATTCTCGTGCGACGGGCTCATGGAAACCCGCGCCGTCTCACTCCGCGGGAGTGCGCCCGGTTGATGGGTTTTGACCGTCCGGGTGTGGAACCGTTTGAGATGCCGGTCTCGGATACTCAAGCCTACCGACAGTTTGGAAATTCTGTTGTCGTTCCTGTGGTCGAGGCTGTCGCAAAGCACATGGCACCGTGGATTCTTCCGGAGGATGCCGCGAGGCCGTTCCGGCAGCGGGAGTTGGCGCTCTATTGACAAGCCCCGGATTGGCGATTGAGTCCTATCCGAAAATGAACGGTTTACTGTGTCGAGTTTTTCAGCGCGTAGGGTGCAAGCGCCTCACCGGTGTTGAGATCAATCCCGAAAAGTCTCACCAGCATGAGTTCGGCGGGGCGGCTTTGCGTTCTGTTCTCGGGATTCCTGAGGGTAAGGTGGTTATGCCTGCTGTATTCGTCTGGCTTGGTGGACCGCAAGAAGCCATCATTGATGAAGGAAAAGTGACGTGGTACGACACACGCGCTAATAAACCGAATCGTTCCCCGGAGTATCGCCTGTATTTTGAGAAGAGTGACGTGATCAATTTGGCCAGTGAAGGAGACATGCTCTTCGCGGCACGGAAGCGCGATGGGGAGCTATATTTGGTGGTAACTCCGGCTGAAAGTTCGGCAGAACGGCAGTTGTTGCTCCTTTTTGGGCTGCAAGATACTGATGAGCATCGCGCCCGGGAAATCGCTGACGAGCCGAGCGAGGTCACTGATTTCATTCTCCAGATTTTCTTGGACCAACTGGGGCTAAGGACATTTGATGATGCCCCGAACTTAGTCGAGGCGATGCGCGACAAGTTCGGTGATCGTTTCCCCGGCCCCCGAACGTTCTCGGACTTCGCACGGTCCACGGCTCGAGGGGTTGATCAACTCAGTGCGGATGGTTCTCTTATGCGTTGGGTCTCCCACGAGGACAACATCTACCGGCAGTTTGAAACTTACATAATTGACCACCATTTCGATGCCGGTAACGCGGATGAAACTGGTGCCGCTGTGGATACCTTTTTGAAATTGATACAAACCGTGCAGGTGCGCAGATCACTACGGGCAGGATGGGCGCTTGAAAACCATCTCCAGTATTTGCTGGAATCCGCAGGGGTTCACTTTTCCCGGGGCGTGCGTACTGATGGGGGGCAGGGGCTTCAGGATTTCCTTTTTCCCGGGGCGGAGGAGGTGAGGCTGCCGGCCTTTCCGCTTTCCTATCTCACCCGCCTCTGTGTGATGCCTGCCTGTGGCGGGAGATGGCGGCAGGTTCTCGCGGGCCGCAATAGAATTCCTGTGAACCATCTCCTCACGCTTGAGCCGGGGATCGGCGAATCGGAAACGGCTGCTATGGAACAGGCGTCGATAAAGCTCGTGATACCCCAAGTGCTGCATTCTTCCTACAGCGATGCGCAGCGGAAGAACATCCTCAGTGTGAGTGAATTTGTAGCACTGGTGTCGGAACGACAGGAGAAGTCCAATAAGAATCCGGGACCCTGAACGCTTGTCTTCATGAGTGGGCGGGGTTCGTTATGGGACGCTCCGCGCACTTTGAGCGTGTTTTTCCGTGGCGGTGTTGGAGCGTGGCTTTGACCCCTCGCGCACCTCTGGTCTGCAATCTGTGAGGCTGGCAACGTTGGAAAATTCGGGAGACTAGGTTGATGGTGCTCAAAAGTGCTTCTGTGTGTGGCTTCCCGTCACTAAGGAGTCACTCCCCTGTCATCCTCATTGTCAGCGGTCACCCAAAGTGCACCACCTGTGGTCAC
>JANNVM010000178.1:0-6407 GCA_031414455.1 Verrucomicrobiota bacterium | reverse complement strand
GCCCATGCGCCGCGCGAGGACATAGAGCGTGCGCCAGTATGTGCGGCACAGCGTTTCCAGAGCGCCGTCATCGGAGGCGTCACGCGCGGACAGCACCACGGACCAGTGGGTGGTGGTGAACAGAGGATCGGGCGCGGGCATAGCCCGGTCTTAGTCGGGGAGCGCGCAGGTTGGAATCAGGAAAATTTCTGCAAGACCGCGCGGCTTTTGCCTAATCGCCGGGTGAATCTGTTTTCCCGCTGCCATGAATCCATTACTACACCGCCGTCGTCAGTCCGCTGCCGTGCCCGCCGCATTTTGCCCATGGTTGCGCCGAAAGCTGCGGACCGCGCTCGGCGCGATCACGGCGACAGCCGTAGTATCGGGAACGGCGGAACTGGCTCCCGCGGCGGCGATCACATGGATCGGCGGCAACGCCAATTGGGACGCGGTGAATGCGAATTGGAGCCCGGCGGATGAGCCCGACGCCAACGATGAGGCAATCTTCAGCACGTCCAGCACCGTGAACCTTGCCAACGCTGCGGACACAATTTTGGCGCTGACGCTGTCCGGCGGGATCGACCTGAACACCAACGGTAATGATCTGACCGTGGATGGACTCGTGCAACTCACCGGTTCCGGTACGAACCTGTTTGTCGGCGGCAGCGGATCGTTGCTCCTTGCTGACAACGTTAGCATCAACAGCGGCGGCACCCTTCGACTGACAGGCGGAGCGGTCAGCATGGTCGAGGAGAGCGGCTCGGGCAGTTTTGCCGTGGCGGCGGGCGGCACACTCTCCGGCAATGGCGCAATCAATCTAAATGATGGCGGCGTGGCGACCGGCACGACTCTGTTGACGCTGAACGGCACTCTCGCGGCCACCTCGACCACGACGGGCGATACCTTCGGAACCGCCGCGGCCACGCTGACGATCAATCTCTCTGACGCCGATGCGCGCATCGATCTGGACCAGGGTGCTTCCGTCGTGAACATCAGCCGCAACGACACGCTCGCAATCAACGGCGTGACGCACGGAGCCGCCGACCCCTACAGCGGGACGCTCAACCTGAGTGCGGGTGCCACGCTCGAAATGAGCACCGCATGGCAAACGGATACCGCGACGATCAACGTGAACACCGTCGGGATCGGCGCCGCCACCGCGGGAGCGCCCGCGACCATCGCCGGTGCGGCGTTCTCTCTGGGCGGCGGCACGATCAATCTCGATGACATTGACTCGCTGCGGTTTTCCGCGCTATTCAATGCCACCGGCGGGGCAATTAACAACGCAGGCCTCATCATATTCAACGCCGGCAGCACGATTGGCACCGGCACGGATTTCCAAATGACGGGCAACAGCGCCTCGCTCACCGTCGAGGAAGGTGTGACGGTGAACATCGACGATGCCGACTTCGATGCGGACAGCGGCGGCGCTGCCAATAATATCATCACAATCAACAACGGCGGAGTCCTGGACCTTGATCTCGGCGCAGGCGCGGATGAGTCGTTGAGCGGGATCATCAATCTCAATGGCGGGGAATTGGACGTGACCACCGCCGACAACACATGGCAGATCGACGCTATCGTGACCACTGGCGCGGACACTGGGACGTCGCTCGTTAACGGCGCTGCGGTCACGTTCACCAATGCGACGGTTATTGTCAGCGTCAACTCCCGCCTCGACGTTAACGCGAGCAACGTCTGGTCCTCCGGCGGGAATCTGGACGTGAAAACCGGCGGTGTGGCGAGACTAATCGGCTCGACCACTTTCAACACCCCCGGCGCGATTACAGGCGCCGGCACGCTTCTCACCAACGACGCGGTAAACTTCGCCACGGCGACCGTGATCAACATGCCCGGTGGCACCGTGGACCTCGACGGCGGCGCCGACAGCGCCGGCGCAACCATCACCGTGAACGCAAATACGACGATCAACGCCGGCACGATGGCCAGCTTCGGCAATACCAACATCGTCGATGCGAATACGCTCGCCCTCAATCAATTCGCCAGCCTGACCGTCAATCTGACCAACCCCGCCGACGAGTGGACGATCAACCCCGCAGGCAGGCTGGAAATCAATGCGGTCGGAGGCAATCTCGGCGGCAGCGGCATTCAAGGTTCGGATTTCAATATGGAGGGAATCGGGAGCATCACCGGCAACAGCATCTGGACCGCACGCACGGATATTTCCGGCAGGCTCGACGTGGCACTCAATGGAAGCCTCAGCCTCCGCGGCGGCACCCTCACCGATACGAACCGCCTCCGGGGCGGGTCCATCCTCGGCTTCGGCAGACTCCGGGCGCTCACCGATGAGGCTCTGGTCGGCTTTGGCCTGATCCAGCCGGGCATCGAATTTGCCACCAACACAGAGTTGCTCGCCGACGACGGCATGTTGCGTATTGAAGGCCCGATTCTTGATGTCGGCGTGATCGGCACCGCTGACGACGATGGCATTCTCAACGTGACGCTCGCATGGAATACGAACGTCGCGGGAAGTGTGAATATGGAAGGCGGCGAAATCCGCGGCGCCACCATCACCAATGGCGGCGCCGACGGGATCAGTGGCGACGGTCTGATTTCTGCCCGCGTCATCAATACCACCGAAATCCAGGCCCATAACGATGGCACGCTCGTCCTCGAGACCGCCGCCAACAACAATGACTGGGACGGCGCCGCCGGCACGGGAGTGCTCAACGCCCGGGGCGGAAATCTCGAACTCCGGGACGATGGCGCTTTTCCGTTCACGGGCACAGTCGCCGTGAACACAGGCCGGGAAGTGTTCGCCAACGGATTTGAGTTGGAATTCGATCCCGGTTCGACGCTCACTCTCAGCGCCGGAACCTACCGGTCCACTCACGCGACGGATTTCGGCGGGATGATGAGCACGGGTGCCGGAGGCGAATCCACATTGCTGGCTGGCGGCCCGTTCACCTTCGAGAATGGCAGCGCCACAACGCTGAACAGCAACCTGCGGCTCGACAACACCACGACGGTGGTGCAAGCCGGTGCCGGTTTCACCGGCGGCGGCGCGCTGCTCAATCTTCCCGTGCGCATGCTGCGGCTCCTCGATGGCATCGTCAGCGCCGATCTCGGCGTGCTCGTTCAGAATGAAGGACTGCTGCGGTTGGGACTCGCGGGCACCGCCGCGCAAGTGCAGGGCACCGACTTCCAGCAAGCCGCCACGGGCACACTATTGATCGAACTGGGCGGTGTGGCCTTGAACGCCTTCGACCGCCTGAATCTCAGTGGAGCCGCCGCATTGTCCGGCACGCTGAATTTGTCTCTCATCGGCGGCTTCGTCCCGGCGCTCGGCCAGACCTTCAATATCCTGACCGCCACCGGCGGCATTTCCGGCACATTTTCGGTGGTGAGCCAGCCAGCCGGGATGCCCGCCGGGCTGGCGCTTTCCGTCACCTACAGCCCGTTCATCGTCCAATTATCAGTGGTGCCCGCCGGCACGCCCTACGAGTCATGGATCAATTCCTTCGGCTCGATCACCAATCCTGCTGACAAGTTGAAAGGTGCCAACCCTGACGGCGACGAGTTGAACAACCTCGCCGAATTTGCCCTCGACGGGAATCCCGCCAGCGGGCTCGCCACGGGAAAGGTCGCAGTGAAAATTGCGCCGGTCGGCGGGACTGCCGCCCTGGCCATCACTCTCCCCGTCCGCAACGGTGCCACGCCAGACCCCGCGGACCCGGCTGGCGGCGCGCTCGTCCTCGTGCAAACTGCCGACGGTCTGACCTACACCATCCAGGCATCCGAGGAACTCGCCAATTGGACGCTGGACGTGACCGAAGTGACGGGTGGCGACGCGGCCGGTATCCAGACGGGATTGCCCGCCCTGAGTGCAGGCTGGGTTTACCGCACCTTCCGCAGCCCCGGACCTGTCGCGGGCGACTCCAAAGAATTCATGCGCTGTCTGATCGGCGAATGACGAGCGCTTGTACCCGCTGCCAGGTCAACGGCGGCGCGGTCGTCAGCAAGCCCGGCAAAAGTGATGTAACCGGCGAGATTATCTGCAAGGCCGGGCGGCGTATGCCTAATCGCACAGTGAATCTGCTTCCCCACCGCCATGATGAACCATCTCACCCGTTTTTGGTTGGCCAGTCTGCTTCTTGCGGCAGCCCCCTCACTTTTCGCGCAAACAGATCTCGCGGTCACAGTAAGCGATGCGCCGGACCCGCTGCAGGCCGGCGACAACATCACTTACACGATCAAGGTTCAGAACCTCGGGCCGAACATCGCGAATAATGTGACGCTGAACAACACGGTGCCGCCGAACACCACCCTTGTGTCGTTTACTAAGCCGGCGGGCTGGGTTTCATCAACCCCTGCCCCAGGCGGAACTGGCAGCGTCACAGCTAACATCGCGAGCTTTAGCGCAGTCGATGGCGTAAGCTCAAACCCGATCGGTCTCGCCGCCCTTGGCAGCACGGTCTTCTTCTCCGCGGACACCGGCAGCGGGCGCGAGCTTTGGAAGAGCGATGGCACTGCCGCGGGGACAGTGCTGGTAAAAGACATCCATCCGACAGACGGATCGTACCCGGGCTACATGATCAACGTCAATGGGACGATCCTTTTCGCGGCCAACGATGGGGTGAATGGCCAGGAACTGTGGAAGACCGATGGCACTGCGGCCGGCACGGTGCTCGTGAAGAACATTCACCCCGACGGGGAATCGTTCCCGCGCCAATTCAGGAACGTGAATGGCACGCTGTTCTTCACCGCGCACGATGGTGTGAACGGCGAAGAGCTGTGGAAGAGCGACAGCACGGCGGCGGGCACGGTGCTCGTCAAAGTTATCGTGCCCGGCACCAGCGCCTTCCAGTCGGGGCCGTTCGATCTCGTGGCGGTCGGCAGCACGCTTTTCTTTGTGGTGCCGACGGAAAATGCCGCCGGGTTTCAGCTCTGGAAAAGCGACGGCACGGCGGCAGGCACCGTCTTGCTAAAAGACTTCATCCCTCCCTCCAACATCACGTTTAGACCCCTTCGGCTTACCGCCTCGAATGGCGTGCTCTTCTTTTTGGGCCGGGACAGCGCCCACGGCTACGAATTATGGAGGAGCGATGGGACGCCGGAGGGCACCGCCTTGGTGGAAGACATCAATCCCGGCACGACCGGAAGCGGCAACGCTTCAGAGACCGAGTTGGTGGACGTGAACGGCACGCTCTATCTCACGGCGCTGCGCGGCCCAGAAGGGCGCGAGCTTCGGAAAAGCGACGGCACGGCCGCAGGCACCGTGCTGGTGAAGGACATCAATCCCGGCACGGCAGATTCGTATGCGCGCTGGCTTACAAATGTGAACGGCACGCTCTTCTTCCGCGCGACCAATGGCGTATCGGGTGAGGAGTTGTGGAAGAGCAACGGCACCGCCGCGGGCGCCGTGCTCGTGAAAGACATCAATCCCGGCTCGGAGAGTTCGACCGCGAACGGCTTGCACGCGGTGAATAATACCCTTGTTTTCGCGGCTTACGAAGCCACGCACGGTCAGGAGCTTTGGCAGAGCAACGGCACCGCTGCGGGGACAGTGCTGGTGAAGGATATCGTGCCCGGCACAGCGGGTGCGACCCCTCAGGGTTTCGCGGATGTGAACGGAACGCTGTTCTTCCGCGCAGCAAATACGGGAGTGGGAGTGGAGTTGTGGAAGAGCAACGGCACCGCCGCGGGAACGGTGCAGGTGCGGAATCTCAATTCGCCGGTCGCGGAGTTCACGCTCGTGGTGAAGGTGAATCCCGGAACAGCGTCGGGCACGACCATTACGAGTACCGTGAACCTGGCCACGGCGACGAGCGATCCAATACCAGCAAACAACAACTCGACGGCCACGACGGACGTCATTACACCGGCGGCGGATCTCTCCGTGATCAAGATCGACTCGGTCGATCCCGTCGTGAGCGGCAATCAAATCAGCTATAACATCACCGTCACGAACGCCGGACCGACTCCCGCCGCGAATGTCGTACTGACCGATATCATTCCGGCGGGCACCACTTTCTACATTTTCACCGCGCCCGCGGGCTGGACCTCTTCCACGCCGAACCTTTTTGAAAGCGGAACGGTCACGAGCACCATTTGAACGATGCCGGTCGGGACCGCAGAGTTCGATCTCCTTGTGGGGGTGAACTCCGGCCTCGCCGATAACTATACTATCACTAACACCGCGAGCGTCGCGAGTTCGACGGGCGATCCGGTTGGTGGGAACAACAGCGACACCGAGATGACCCTTGTTCGCACGCCGCGCGCCGACCTGAGCGTGACGACGATCGACTCGGCCGACCCGGTGTTTCCGAACCAAAACGTCACTTAGGCGATGTAAAACAATAAAGGTGGCAACTCGAATATGATACTGTATTGGTGCTCTGAGCATGAGCACTCTTGCCAATCTCACTCAGAAGTTTCTTCCGGTGTGGCCGCTTTTGGACGAACGC
>JANNVM010000177.1:0-2182 GCA_031414455.1 Verrucomicrobiota bacterium | reverse complement strand
GAGGCCGGCCACAAGCGCGTGCGCTACGCCAACGGCTTTGAAATTCCCGGCATCCTCAACGGCTGGACCAGTGAGGACGGTATCGCGCATCTGCCGCAGACGGGCGTGTGGCTGCTGGATCAACCGGTGGCGCTCGCCGCCGGTGATTCGCTGCGTGTCGTGCTGCCTGACAATCTGGCGTCCGTCCTCCGGGTCAGTGTTTCGCCCGTGATCTCGCAAATCCCATCAGTCCCATCCGGCCCATCAGTCGCCACTTACCTCCGCTGCACGCCCGGCCACGACCTCACCAAATCCATCCGTGGACTCGACGCCGAAATCCGCGCCTGCCGCGGCGGCACCACCCCGGTGATGGTCACCGAGCGCACGGACAAACCGCTCACCATCCGCGTTCTCGCCCGCGGCAACTGGCAGGACGAAAGCGGTGCTCTCTGCAAGCCGGAGACCCCCGGCTTTCTCCCGGCACCACCTGAAGCCGCAGGGCGAAACCTGACACGCCTCGATCTCGCCAACTGGCTAACCGCCCGCAGCAATCCACTCACCGCCCGCGTCATCATGAACCGGCTCTGGCGGCAGTTCTTCGGCACCGGACTCAGCACCCAGGTGGACGACCTCGGTGCCCAGGGCGAAGCGCCGTCACACCCCGAACTGCTCGACTGGCTCGCCGCGGAGTTCATGGAGAGCGGCTGGGATTTCCGCCACATGGTGGAACTCATCGTCACCAGCCACACCTACCGCCAGCAGTCGCTGCCCCGCCCGGAGACGCGCGACGCCGATCCCCAAAACCGCTGGCTCGCCTCACAGAATGCGCGCCGCCTCGAAGCCGAAGCGGTGCGCGACAACGCCCTCGCCATTGCCGGTCTGCTCGACCTCACCATGGGAGGCCCGCCGGCCCAGCCCTATCAACCCGCCCGCTATTACGAGGGCCTGCAATTCCCCGATCGCGATTATACCGCGGACAAGGACTCGAATCAGTGGCGCCGCGGCCTCTACACTCACTGGCAGCGCACGTTTCTTCATCCCATGCTGGCCAACTTCGACGCGCCCTCCCGCGAGGACTGCATCGCTCTCCGCACCGCCGCCAACACCCCGCAGCAGGCCCTCACATTGTTGAACGATCCGTCGTTCGTCGAAGCCGCCCGCGTCTGGGCGGTCAGCGTCATGGCCGTCGCGAAAGACGATGCCGCCCGCCTGGACGCCGCGTTCCTCAAAGCCCTCGCCCGCCCGCCGTCCGCCGCCGAACGTGACGGCCTGCTCGCCTTCCTCACTAAAATGCGCGCGGAATACAATCAGCGTCCCGACGACGCAGTGAAACTCCTCACCACCGGTTTCGCTCCCAAGTCCGAAACTGCCGACAAGATCGAACTCGCCGCATGGACCAGCGTCTGCCGCGTCCTCCTCAATCTCCACGAAACCATCACGCGATATTGAGACGGAGGGACTGAGCGACGGAGAGACAGAGGGATTCAGAATTGCTGCCATGAGCACCACCGAACGCAAGAAAGCCATCCGCAAACATACGGATTTGGAGGTCTATAATGTGTCGTTTGCAGCGGCCATGAAGATTTTCGAGCACAGCAGGAAGTTCCCTGCTGAAGAACGCTACTCCCTCACTGATCAATGCCGGCGGTCATCCCGATCCGTTGCGGCCAATCTCGCAGAGGCATGGAGGAAACGCCGCTATCCCGCTGCATTCATCTCTAAGCTCAGCGACTCTGAAGGCGAAGCCGCCGAAACTCAAACGTGGCTTCAGTTCGCCGTCGAGTGCGGCTATCTCGACAGAGCCGAAGGCCGCACCCTCTATGCCGAATACGACGCCATCCTCGGCATGATCGTAACCATGATTTCAAAACCGGAAGCCTGGAAATTCTAACCCCTCCCGCCCCATGCACTCTTTCTTTCCCTCCGTCCCTCAGTCTCTCCGTCCCCCTGTCCCTCTGTCCCTCTTTCCCTCCATCCCCCCGTCCCTCCATCCCCCCGTCCCTCCATCCCTGCGTCTCCCTCTCCCGCCGCTCCTTCCTCCGGAATACCGGCCTCGGTGCCCTCGCGCTCCAGCACCTCAGCACCGCCGCACTCCCGCACCGGATCGGCACAGTGAAACGCGTCATCCACCTCTGCATGGCCGGCGGGCCGTCGCAGTTTGAGAGTTTCGACTGGAAGCCGGAGTTGAAGAAACTCGACGGCA
>JANNVM010000176.1:0-2015 GCA_031414455.1 Verrucomicrobiota bacterium | reverse complement strand
GGCGCTATCATTTCCATCCGCATCTATGCCATCACGGGCGATGACCTGGAAAATGACTCGCAGGCGCTGAGTGTGCAGCGGCCGGCGGTCTAGCAAGGGGCGCGGCGGACGGGATGTCCGCTCACTGACCCGCGTCGGCAGGGACCGGCAAGGGCTCGGCAATGAGCTGGCATTTGGCGTCGTGGACCATGACGTGTGTGGGGGATGACCATCCCCAAAGCGGCTGCATTCATGTGTCGGGTCTGGTGGGCTGCATTTCCAGCACCGGTGGTTCGCCCGGGTTCTGCCGCACCAGGCGCGGGGTGTAATCCGCCAGCGGCAGCGTGCCCGCTTTGAGTCCGGCGAGGCTGGCGGCGGCGGAGTTCTCGTCAGCAGGCGCAGGCGCGGGGCCTTTCAGCATGGCTTCGACTGCATCAATGTGCTGCTCCAGCGTGGCGCCGTAGGCGAAGCGATTGCCGTTGCCATTGAGCACTGCGGCCCACTGCCGGGCGGCGGCGGGATCGGTGGTGGCTATCTGGATCGCGTAGCCGCGCACCATGTCGGCGAACTTCGGATGGTTGCGGTTTTGATTCAGCCAGCGGCCCGCGCCTTCAGGATCGCGCGCGGCCCATGAGAGCATCATGCTTTCCTCCATGGGACGGGCCTTGAATGGCGGGATCGCGACCTTTGGCGCGCCGGGCACAGCGGCGGACGGCTCTGCCGCAAGGACCGGCGGCGGAAGCAGCGGCTCGTCGTCTGTGTGGGGCGACCGGGGAGCTTGTAGTTCCGACTTCGCCGCCAGCGGATGCTGGAGGTGCGATGACATGACGCCGGGCTTCCGCTTTTGCTGCTCCGTCGTCGCCGCAGGCGGCGGGTCGGTGCGCAGCGCCATGATCAGGACGGCGGCGCAGCCGGCGAGTCCGAGGCCAATGGTGAGTCGGGTGGATGTTTTCATGGGTGCTTTCATGGTTTGTTATTGCCTACTTCGAGAACGCCTTGCCGGCTTCCACGCCTTTGGCATTGCCGCGGCGCTTTTCGTCCCAGTTCTGAATCTGGTCCCGCTGGAGCTTCTTGTTCGAATCATCAATGTTCTTGAGATACTCGCCCTTGTCGAGAACTTTGGGTTTCGCCAGTGGGCCTCCGCCACCGAAGGTCTGAGGGACTTGGGGGGGATTGTCCCCAATCTCCACCGTGCCGCGATGGAATGCGTAGCGGTTCTCTCCCTGTTTCACGATCACTGTCGAAGTGCCCTCAATACTTCCGGCCTCAAAGACACCGCGCGGATCAGTGGTGCCGCTCTGCACTTCCTGGCTGTCACTTCCCAGCGCCTTCACCTCCGCATCCGCCAGTGCTTTGCCGCTGGCGGCATCGGCCACGTTCACGCGCACGCTGCCTTCCTGGTTCTCCTTCACTTCCAGCTTGAGGGGCGAGATCAAAATGAGGCCGCTGGTGAACAGATTATCCCCGCGCACGATGGCCAGATAAGCGCCCTCCTCTTTCACGGGCAGCGTCAGTTCCTTCTTCTTCAAATCATAGTCTTTGCCTTCTCCGAGCGCGAACGCTTCACTGGCCTGCGGCTGGATGCCGGCGAGGTTGATCCTGGTGATGTTGCTGAGGCTTTTCTCGCGGAGGTAGAGTTTCATGAGGTCCACTTTGTAGAGTTGGACGGCGCCTTCCTTGAGGTTCCGGTAGTCGAGCGTGAGCTTCACCGGCTCGCCGGGTTTGAAGACGCTGACTTCCGGCAGGCTGACTTTCTTTTCCTCAAACCACGCGATGGCCTCGGCGGCGTCTTCATAGACCGTTTTCACTTTCTGATACCACTCGATGGCCAGCGCAGGCTGGCCCTGTGCGTGATGCACTTGGGCGGTGACGTAACGCGCGTAGTCGCGGTCCTTGCTCTCGCCATTGGCCACGGGTGCGGCGGCGGCGAGGGCTTTGTCGAAGGCACCCTGCCAGAACCAGCCGAGCGCGGCCATGTATTTGAAGCTGTCGCTGAACGTGCTCGCCGCGTGGCGTTCCGCGCCGGAGGTCGCGGC
>JANNVM010000175.1:0-2561 GCA_031414455.1 Verrucomicrobiota bacterium | reverse complement strand
TTGAAATAGTCCTTCAGCGCCGCATCCGCCAGCGGAACGACTTTGGCGGTCTCAGCAGCCACGGCTTTGCTTCCGGTTTTATCGTCCGTATCATCCATTTGCCGCTCCACCCCCCGCAGCGCGAGCATGTATTTCTCCTTCACGGTGTCCGCGTCATACTTCACGGTCTCGCGCAATTTCCCGATCTGGGCATTGAGCGACTGCTGGAAGCCCGCAATCTTTTTATTCGTGGAAAGGGCCTCCGGTTTGACGGGCTCCCGCGATTTCTCAAACCGCTCGGCCTCGCCGCGCACCACAAGCACATTGGAGGCGTCCCCGTTGCGGAGATACTCATCCTCCAGCTTTTGCAGCGCCTGGGCATACTGACCGCTGAGGCGGTTGAGCGCTTCGGTGAGTTTAGTCTCCACCTTCGTATTCCACTCGTCGCGGTGCGTGATGCGGAGTTCGTGAATCTTCGCATACGCCACCGTCGGCTTCGCGATCTCCGAGGCGGGTTTCGGCTCCGGCTTTGGTTCCGGCTTCGGCTGGGGCGGCGGCGTGGAGGCCTGAAAATTCTCTGGCGCGGGAATGGGGGGAATGATCTCCGCCGGCTTATCAGGCAGCGTCGTATTCTCCACCGTTTCCGGTTTCCCGGGACCCGGCCGTGGCGGCGTTTTTTTGCTGCCACTGGTCGCCATGAGGTAAATAGCCACGGCAATGACGGCACATGCCGCGCCGATGAGAAGGTTGCGCTTCATCTCCGGCGTCATGCCGCCGCGCGAGCCGCCACTTTCCAAGATGACCACTTTGCGGCGCTTTCCCGAACGTGCCTGCCCAGCGGCGGGACGCGCCACTGTCGCCGGCCCCGCAACCGGCTTCGACCGGGTGGCGGGCGCGGTCTTGGGCGCACCGGCCGCACGCTTTTTTGCCCCTACCGGCGGACGGCGTGTCGCGCGGGCGATGCGTTTCGTCGCCGCCTTCGCCACCACCGGCACCGGAACATTGCGGCGCTCGATAATGTCCCGCAGCACCGTGCGCACCTCCTGCACCGATTGATAACGATTTTCCGGGCTCAACTCCATGCAGCGGGCGATGACTTCATCCACCCGTGGATCGAGCCCCAGCGCCTCGCCTGGCAGATCGAATTCCCCCACCGGCGGCGAGCCCGTCAGCATTTCGCAAAGCACCACACCGAGCGAGTAAATATCCGCCCGGTGATCCGCCACCGCATTCTTATCGTAAAGTTCCGGCGCGGCGTATTCCGGCGTGCCCATCGGCGTCCACGCCTCTGCGCTCGCATCGTTGTGCCCCATGAGCCGCGCGAGCCCGAAATCCGCCAGCTTCACCTGCCCGTCCTGATTGAGCAGCATGTTCCCTGGCTTGATGTCGCCGTGAATCACTCCCCGGCTGTGCGCAAACTGCACCGCGTCACAAACCTGCGCCATGATTTCCACCGCCTGCGCCGGTGGCAGAGGCCCGTCGCGCATCAGCGAAAACACATTCGGCCCCTCCACGAGTTCCATCACCAGCATGCAATACTCCTCCACCACCCCAAAATCATACACCGCGGGAATGTGCGGATGCGTCAGCCGCGCCATCGCCTTCGCCTCGGTCCGAAACCGGTCAATGCTTTCCGTATCGCGCCCCGCATCCGGCGGCAGCACCTTGATCGCCACCGGCCGGTCCAAGTCCCGCTGCACCCCGCTGTACACCGCCCCCATGCCGCCGTGCGCGATAAGCAGGTGAATGGCATAACGCGGGAGCAACTGCTCCAGCGCCTCCGGCGTTGGCGGCACAAACGGCACCGGCTGGTCAGTATTCTCGGCTTCGGAAACTGCGGACATGGACATGAAAGGGGACTGAAAGAGCGCGGAGTATTCTCAGAATAACGGCGCTGTCATCCACGGATTGCCCGCTGCATGCGGAATGGCCGCAGGCGAGGAACTTCTCAGCGCCCCATTTCCGGGTAAAGCACAACGTCTTTCTCCCCCGGTCTGGCCTCGAAGATGGTCTCCGCGCCAGGGACGAAGTGCCAGAGTTCCGCGCCGCGGAGCACTTCCGGCGTGAAGCGCGCGCCGATGGCGAGTTCAGCGTCCGGCATCGTCAAATTCAGGACCATACGACTGCAGCCGCAGCGGAGGGAGCGAAAGGAGAGGTGCTCCGTCATGTTGCTGTGTAAAATGGCGGCATGTACAGCCGGCAGGTGGAGAATGAAGATTCCCTCCACACCCTGCCCTTCCCATTGCTCGGCGGAGCGCGACTGCCAGATGTCGCACTCGATCCGCAGGTTCCGGCTGCCGGCGTTCACTGCGTGAATGCGCATCCGGGTGCCGTCGCTGGCGGCGGCGCTGCCTTTCTCCAGCCTCACAGCAAAGCCAGTCGCGAGGGCGAAGAGCTGCCCGGTCACAGTTCCGCTTAGCCGGGTGGGCATGGGTCCCGGGGCAGCCCATCTTTTGACTACGAACCTCCCGCCTCCCTCACCAGTGCCGTCGGAGTACCATCGCGTGGCTGCCGGAAATCCGGCCCTCAGCCTCTGGCCCTGCTGCGTGGTTAGCCAAAGGGGAGATCTGCTGCCAGGCGGC
>JANNVM010000174.1:0-21748 GCA_031414455.1 Verrucomicrobiota bacterium | reverse complement strand
CCCAACCCCCCCCCCGCTTGACCCATTGTTGGGTATTGAGTCGGGGGCTATTTGACCCCCGGTGGTGGGGCTTCCCCCCCCACCCGTGGGGGGGCGCCAGCCGGGGGGGGTGCACCCCCACTCCACAGGTTCATTCCAATTGACCCCCGCCCCTCCGCGGCGACAATCCCCGCCTTTCCTCCCATGAAGCTCCCCGCCCTCCTCTGCACTTTCCTTGTCGCCTTCAGTTCCGTTTCCTGTGTTAAGAAAACGAAAACAGCGAAGAAGGATCCGCCCGGGCGTCCCGCGTCAGCGGCGCTTTCCAAACCCCTGACCAATGATGGCGTCAACATGCCCGCCGGCAGTCTGCCGCCGGGCACCAAGCTCAGTTATGCCAGTGCACCCGCGCCCGGACCATTCATCGCCATCACGTTCGATGACGGCCCCGTCGTTCCCAACACTCCGCGGCTGCTCGACATGCTCGCCGCCCGCGGCATCAAGGCCACGTTCTTCACTGTCGGCACCAATGTGGCGAGGAACCCCAACATCATGCGCCGCATCGTCGCGGATGGCCATGAGATCGCGAACCACACCTGGAATCATCCGTATCTCAGCCGTCTGAGCGATTCCTCCGTGCGCAGTGAACTTCAGCGCAGTCACGACGCTCTCGCCAGCATCACCGGCACCGCGCCGCGCATGTACCGTCCGCCCTATGGTGCCATCACCGCCCGCCAGAAGCAGTGGATCATGAGCGAATTCGGCTATCCGACGATCCTCTGGAGCGTGGACCCGCAGGACTGGAAAACCCGCAGCGCTTCCATGACCCGCAGCCGCATCCTCGCGGAAACCCGCCCCGGCGCCATCATCCTCGTGCATGACATCCATGCCTCCAGTGTGGATGCCATGCCCGGCACGCTCGACGGACTGCTCGCCAAAGGTTTCCGCTTCGTCACCGTTAGCCAGTTGATCAATCTTTCCCAGGGCCGCGGTCAGGGTGCGGCGCCCGTCGCCTCCGTGCAGGGGCCCTCGTTTTCCCCCGGCAGTTTCTAGCCATGAGCGCCACCCCGCTGGTTGACCTGCAGTTCATTGACGCCCGCTCGCGCCTCATTGACCTCGCTGCCTTCCTCGACCGCATGGAACGCCACGGCCAGGCCGGTGACTATCGCATCGTGGAACTCAAACGCGCCATCAGCGAAGTCACCACAGACGAACCCGGCCGCGCCCGCCGTGTGCTGGAAGCGCTCAGCGATCACAGCGTCGAACCGATTGCGGCGGCGACCATCCAGGGAGCCTTCGGCGCGCCGCGGCGGGAGGTTTGACCGGATTCCCATTTCGTGATATATCACCTCCAGCCATGACACTCACACTGCCCGCACATTACGAAGACTTTGTCCGCGACAAGGTGAGAGCCGGCACCTATGCCAGCGAGGAGGAGGTTGTCGGGGCGGCGCTTGGTCTGCTGCAAAAGCAGGACGGCGAATACGAGCGTCAGCTTGAGTGGCTGCGGGATGCCATTGCGGTGGGTGTGGCCCAGGCCAGAGCCGGCAAGTCATCGCCCGGAGAGGAAGTTTGGGCGAGGCTGGAGGAACATAAGCGGCAATGGCAGGCCGCACGCAGCGCATGAAAAGCTGCCGCATCTCGGAAGCCGCGGAAGCCGACTTAACCGCCATCTGGAACTGGATCGCGGGGGATAACCAAACCGCGGCTGACCGGTTGATGGAGGACATCAGGCTCGGCTGTGAACAAATCGGGATGCACCCGGAATCCGGCGGCCGCCGTCCTGAATGGACCAGCGATCCGGTGCGATTCCTGATCGTGCGCAGTCACTACTGTGTCGTTTATATGCCTGGGACCAGCCCGGCGGAAATCGTCCGCGTTTTCCATACGTCACGGGACATCCCGGCAATTCTCGCCTAAGGAGGCTAATCCACCCCCATGCGCTACATAGAACCCCACGGCCACATGGTCAGCCGCACCACCGATGACTATCAGGCGATGGTCACCGCCGGTTGCGCCGCCGTTTGCGAGCCTGCCTTCTGGGCCGGCTACGACCGGAAGAACAAACACGGCTTCTACGACTACTTTCTCCAGCTCACGGAATACGAGCCGCGCCGCGCAAAGAAGTACCACCTGCCGCACTACTGCTGGCTCTGCATCAATCCCAAGGAATCCGAGGATATGGCGCTGGCCGACGATGTCCTCGCGCTCATCCCGGAACTGTTAGCAAAACCCAGCGTGCTCGGCATCGGTGAAATCGGTCTCAACAAGAACAGCCGCAACGAACTTCGCGTCCTCGAAAAACACATCCAGCTCGCCGCAGACCACGACCAGCTCATCCTCGTCCACACGCCGCACCTCGAAGACAAACTCAAAGGCACCCGCCTCATCCTCGATGCGCTGAAAAACCACAGCCGCATTAAACCGGAGCGCGTCATCATTGATCACGTCGAGGAACACACCGCACCCCTCGTGCTCGACCAGGGATTCTGGGCCGGCATTACACTGTATCCCGAAAGCAAAGCCACGCCGAACCGCGCCATAGACATGCTCGAACTCTACGGCCATGAGCGCATCTGGCTCAACAGCGCCTGCGACTGGGGCCACAGCGATCCCCTCGCCGTGCCGAAGACCGCCCTCGAAATGCGCCGCCGCGGTTATGACAGCGCGTTCATTGACAAGGTGCTTTATCAGAACCCGCTGACGTTCCTCAGCCAGAATCCGCGGTTCTCCGTGACGGCATGAATGCGTTGAACTACGCAATGCCCCCCGTCAGTTCCTCGATCTCCCCCGCCAGCGTCTCCGCCTCACTTTGCTGCGCCACCAGTTCCGTCGCAGTTGCTCCAACGGCGGCAGGTTGTCGCCGCTCCCTGCGCGCTCGCCTGACGATATTCCTCCAGCACCGGCGCCGCCTCTTCCTCGCCGTGCCGCAGCACCGGAAGGTCGAGAAACTTCGCCCGTAGCGCGGGCATGGCGACAGCCTGCCCGTGTTTGCCTCCACACGAGCTTCTTCCCGAACGAAGGCAAACACGGCCAGCCTCAAAGGCATGGCCGCGCTACGTTGGCATCCGCCCGCAGATCAGGCAGCGGGGGTTGCCTTGGAACTTGAGCGCAGGAGGTCATTGTTTCAGGGCTCTCAGAGTTTCGATTTCGGCGGGAAGTGCGGTCTCCACCGCGGCGCGCTCAAGGCCAACTCGTCCGCCGCCAGCGCCCATCGTGGTCACGGCGCTCCGGCCTCTATCGGATTGCGGGAGAGTTGTTGCCTCCAGCCGGGCGTGGGGGCCTGCGCCGTCGGATCGGCGTGATACTCCGTGCTCCAGCCGCTCCCGCCATCTGAATAGTTTCGGATGTTCTCGAATCCCAGCAGCAAGGCATAGAAAAAGGCGACACTCGATCGCCAGCCGCCTCCACAATAGAAAACCACTTCCCGCTCGAAGCGCCCCCCTTCTTTCGCCGCCACGAGGCCCTGCCGCTGCCAGTGGGCGGGAATCTCCGCCGGCGGGAGAGAGCGGCAAATGCGATATGGGTCATCAGAGCTTAGTGGTGATTTATTACGCGAGTGCCTGGTGGATGAGCTGTCCGCCGTTTTCCGTGAGGCGGTAGTTCCTGCCGTTGAAGTAAAAGGTGAGCCGCATGTCATCCAAGCCCATAAGCCGCAGGATGGTCGCGTGCAGATCACGCATATGATACGGGGATTCGATGGCACGATAGCCAAGTGGATCGGTCGCACCCACCGGGGTGCCCGGCTTGATGCCCGCTCCGGCGAGCCAGATAGTTTGTGCTCCGGGATTGTGATCCCGTCCGGTGCCGCCTTGAGAAATGGGCATGCGACCAAACTCACTAAGACCCACGACGAGGGTCTGGTCGAGGAGGCCGGTGCGTTTGAGGTCTTGGAGCAATCCCGATACGGGACGATCAATCCACCTGGCGCATTTGCGATGGCCGTCCTTCAGACCGCTGTGCGCATCCCACGCCCCGCCGCATTGCGAGGAGCCGCTGTAGATCTGCACTGCACGCACGCCGCGCTCGACGAGTCGCCTTGCGAGCAAGCACTTGCGGCCCGTGTCTTCGGAGTCGGGATCGTCCATGCCGTAGAGCTTGCGTGTTTCCTCGCTCTCACTCGCAATGTCCACAGCTTCCGGCATGCTCGCCTGCATACGCAACGCGAGGTCGTAGCTGGCCATGCGAGCGGAAAGATTCGCGTCGTCCTCGCGTCCGCGCAGGTGTTCGCGATTCAGGGCACGCAGAAACTCAATGCTGCCCTGCTGTGCGGCGGGCGGGAAATCCGCAGGTGCTTCCAAATGCAGAATCGGGGTCGTGCCGCTGCGCAGATAGGTGCCTTGATACGTCGCTCCGAGAAAGCCGGCTCCCCAGTTCGCGGGGCCGCCATTCACCAGCGCATTCTTTTGCACCATCACGCAGAAACCAGGCAGGTCTGGATTCGCGCTTCCGAGTCCATGGAGCAGCCACGAACCGAGCGATGGGAACCCCTGTTGAATGGTGCCCGTATTCATCTGGAATAGTGCCGGCGTATGACTGTTGCTGTCGCAGGTAAGCGAGCGCACGAAACACATGTCGTCCACGCGCCCGGCAATATGCGGGAACAGTTCCGAGACATCCATGCCGCACTGGCCATGTTTGGCGAACTTGTAGGGGCTGCGCATCAACGGTGAACCGTCCTTGCCACCGAAGAACGTCTTCACCTCGCCAAGTCCGGGCAAAATTTCCGGCGTGAGGTTTTTGCCATCGTGTTTATCCAGCTCTGGCTTAGGATCGAACGTATCCATCTGGCTCATCCCGCCCTGCGTGACGATCAGAATGATCGACTTCGCTTTCGGCGGCAGCATCGGAGCCTTGGGCGCAAGCAGCGAATGCGGCTCCGCGCCCGACACGGTGAACGACGGCATGAACGCCGCAGCGGCGAGACTGGTGCTGATGAAACGGCGGCGCGTCATGGGGTCTGCTTTTTGCGATGAGTTCATAGGGTCAGTTCGAGTGGACAAGGTCGCGGGCATTGAGGATTGCGTCCGTTGGCTTGTTTTGCGTTTGCCGCTTAGTTTCATGGCCCGGTCGAGGTGACAGGTAGTCGGATGAAGCGATGTGCGGGCACGGCGGTTTCGATTGGCTGCGCAGCCTGCACGCTGACCAACGCTGTGCCGTTGGCCTGACTTACACTGCGCCACGGCGGCAAGTCCTCCCAGGCGACGAGGTCGGCACTGACCTGCGCGGAGACCGTGACGCCGGTGATGCCTTCGCGCTGAAGATACTCACCGCTCAGCCAGGTGAAGCCTTCGTTGGTGAGACGGCTCGCGGTCAGATGAGTCCGGCTGCCGGCGTTAGTGGGTGACGTGCCGCCAAGGGCATATTCAGCGAGGTTCGCCACACCGTCGCTGTCAGGGTCGGCGGAGTCCCCCCAGAGCGCGGCTTCCCGGGCAGGGTCGGCAAGGTCAGCAGTGGTGAAAAATTCGTGCCGCCAGTCCTCCACTGTGTAGTTGTCGGCGGCACCGGGTTTACCACCAGTGACGTGACTCGCACGCCAGTTCGCGCCGTTGGCCGGGTCTAAATCCGTGGCACGCAGGACGAGTGCGGGACCGCCGCCGTCCGGTGTCGCTGGCCAGGGCGAGACATCGTCGTAGGTGAAGAGTGCGATGTTCGTGCCAAGGGCGTCCACCACGCGCAACGTCTCGCCGCCGTTGCCGAGGTTGCCGTTGTATTCGCCCGCGACTGGGAGGTTGGAACCGTGGCGCGTGGCAAACGCAGCGGCATTTTCCGCCACACAGACCCGCGCACCGGGTGCCAGAGTGGTGAGTGATGCGCCCGCGAAGTTGAACGTCACGCCCGCGTTCACCTGCACGCCGCGCAAGTCGAGAGTAATGCCGCTGATGTTCTGCAATTCGAGGTATTCGAAGTCGGCGTCACCATTGAAACCGGCGGCGAGTTCGGCGGCGTCCGGCGGGGCGGGATGGTAATGAACCTTGCTCACGATGAGGTTCGTCGTGCTCGCGGGCAGGAACGGCGTGAAGTTCGCTTCGTCGAGCGCCGACCACTCGCCACCGGAACTGCGATAGCGGGCGCGGACGCGCAGGGTGTCGTTGACCGTGATGACATTTGTGTAAACCAGTCCGGCCGGTGCCCCGCCAATGGCGCGCGGGTCGGAGCCGTCGAGCGTGTAGTAAATCGCGCCACCCACCGCCGCGCTCAGGGTGAAGGAAAATCCCGGCGCAACGAGTCCGCCGCGCCGCGAGAAGACCGGTGCGTTCACCGCAGGAAAAAGGTTCCGCTGCCGCAGTTGCGCGATGACGGTCGCGCTGCGGGTTGGGAAAAAGTTTGTGCGGACGTCGGCCACCTCGGCCAGCCAGTTCGCCCGGTTCTCCGCCGTGGTCTGCGCCCAGCGGAGCGATTCGCCGATGACGGCCTGGTCGATTTGCGCGGCGAGCGCGTCCCAGACCGGCTGCGCTTTTGCCGCGGTGAAGGCACCCTCGTTGAGCAGCAGCCGCTGCGCTTCATCGGCGAAGGCGAGGCGATACTCCGCGCTGGCGAGCAGGTCTTCGTGCATCCATTCGGGATTGCTGAACTGCAACTGCGCGCGGTTCGGGCTGGCGAGGTTCGCGGCGTTGGCGCGATTGTCGAACCATTGCGCGGCACGCAGGCTCGATTCGCCGTCATGCACGAGGAAATGCCACGGGTCGTTCGTCCCGCGCCGGCGCAACCCCCGGAAATTGTTCGGCTTTTCCCAACTGAACGAGACGGAGAGCGGCTCGTCGGCGTGCCCGGTGTAGTAATGCAGCAGCATGTAGGCGGCGAGTTCGCGCGGGTCGAGCAGCACCGGCAGCGCGGGATGGCGCGTGCCGTCGGCATTGCGCCCGAGCAGCGCGAAGTAGCTTGCGGGTGTGGGATTGGTGTTCACCGCGCGACAGCCGTTCCACAGTTGCGTCCACGCGGCGAGGTCGCCGGAGGTGGCTTCAATGGTGAGTTGCGGCAAACCGGTGGCCGCGACGCCATCGTAATCGGCCGCCTTGCCGCCAAAGTAGGTCGCGCCGAAATCCTCCTGCGCGCGTTCCTGCGTCTGGTAGAGGCCCCAATACTGGCCGTTGAGAAGCAGGTGATAGTAGCGCGAGGCGAAGCCCGCCGCCGCCCACAGGTTCCGGCAGGCTGCGTCGCGCATCGCCGTAAAATCGAGCCGCAACTCCAGCGGGTAAGGATCGGCGTAGGCATAACCGTGTTCGCAGCGCAGCGAGAGGGTATCGAACTTTCCTGCGCCATCAGGGCCGAAGAGCGGGAAGTCGAGTTTCGGCACACCGTATTCGTCGCGGAAGAACAAGTTGAAGGAGTGCTTGGGAAAATTTGCCCCGCGACTTTGTCCGCCGCGATTGCGCAGGCCGGCGTCCACGGAAAATCCAGGCGTGCCGTCAGGGTTAAGGAGTTCGAGAGACGCCGGTTGCTCCAGCCCGTCCGTCGCGGCATTAACGTAGATGCCGCCGCTGGCGGCGGTGAGGTTCGTCTGGTCCGTGACCAGACTGAGCATCGGCAGTTGCGCGAGCGCGGCGAGTTTTTGCTCCGGCGGGTAGAGCGGCTGAAGCGCGGCGTTCAATCCGTAGCGCAAGACCTGGCCGTTGATGGGGCCGCCCGGCCAGCCATAGGCGAGCGTGCCTGCCGCTGTCTGTTGAACCACGTCGTCCGGAAAAATGTAGGTGTTGGTATCCGTGTCCGTCGGAATGAAACCGGGTTTGAATGCACGCACGCGCAGCGTGGTGGTGTTCGTGAGGATAAGCGACCCGGTGTAGAGCGCACTCGACTCGGTGGGCGTCGCGCCGTTGAGCGTGTAGCGGACAGTCGCGCCCGTGGTCAGCGTTGTCACCGCGACCGGCACTACCGAAGTGAAGAATCCGCGCTTCACGCTGAACATCGTGTCGGCGACGAAGCCGGCGAAGGCCGCAACATTCGGTCCGCCCGGAGTGGGCGTCGGGAGGAAACCGGTGTCGCCCGCCGAGCCGCGACCGTAAGCAACATTCTTGCGCTGCGGCGGAAAAGCAGGGGCGAACTCGCTGATGACGTTGTTGCCGGCATCTCGCAGTGCCAGATATTCGCCGCCGCCATCGAGTTTGAAATTGGTGTGCAGTGGCGAATTGGTGCGGTTCTTCCCCGAAGCGAACACGACGAGAAACGACTGCGGGCCGATGTTTGTCGGAGGGAACGTCCAGACGTTCGTGCTGTCGGACAGTTGATAGCCTGCGATGGAGACGTTCGTGTCTTTTGGATTGTAGAGTTCAATCCAATCGGAGGCATCGCCGTCCTCATCGACGAAGTTGGACTTGTTTTCGGCGAGAATTTCATTGAACCGCACCGGCGCATTGATCGGCGGTTCGGTCGAACCGGCCACGAAGACAATGTCGCGCAGATAATTGGCACTGTTGAAGGTTGAGACGGGCCGCACGCCCGCAGTGGTGGAGAAAACCCCGGCGCTGGCGGGGTGCGTGAGATGCGCGCCATTGCCGCCGGGAGCCGCGAGGTCGCCGCCGAGAAACGGATAGTTCCGCCCGGGGCCGCCGCCCGTGGTCACGACCACCGTGTAGTCCGTGTTCGCCAGCAGCGGCACGTCGGAAATGTCGAGCGTGACCCAGCCCGCCATGCCGCCGTAATTCCATGCATACGGTCCGCCGATGAGCGTGCCCGTGCCGTTGCGCCAGAGCCGCGCGGTATGCTCTCCCGACTCCGACGTCAATGCATAGACGCGCAGGTGCGTCACCATGCCATTCAGCGTCGGGCGAAAAACCATGCCCAGTTCATAAAAAGTTCCTTCCGGCCCGGAATCATTCCCGGTCTTGCCCGGAGGGAAGAGCGACTCCTGCGCGCGCGAAGCCAGCGGCGTCAGAGTGCCGGGCACCAAAACCACGAGCAAGTTCAATGCACGATTCATGAGGTCAATCCGGGTAAATCAGTTCACTGGCGTTGAGAAGGACATGGCAGAAATCTGCGAGTGCAGCGTGGGGATCTGCAACGCGGGTCACGGCTTGTTTCTGAAGAAACTTCAGTGCGGTTATCAGCTCCACTTCGCCGGGAGGCCGGGTGAAGGCGAGCTGGAAAGCGTGATCTATTTGTTTCGATGAATCCTCGCCAGCTTCGCGACGAAGGCGGGCAGCGAAATGTGCCGCTGCCCCGTGGGTAAACTCGCCATTGAAGAGGGCAAGGGCCTGGGGAGCGACAATCGTCTGCGGACGGGCAGCGCAGGACTGGTTCATGGGTGCTCCGTCGAAGACATCCATCAGAGGGAACGTGAGGCTGCGTCGCTGGAAAAGGTAGATGCTGCGACGGCGGCCTTCCTCTGCACTTGCTTTGCCCCAGCTCAATTCCTTGTCATTGTTAGGAAACTCGACATTCACGCCCCTGGGCAATGGTGCATAGACGCCGGGGCCGCCCATCGAGGGGTTCAGCGTGCCGCTCACAGCAAGAATAGTGTCGCGGATGGCCTCGCCTTCGATGCGGGTCCGGCTCATCCGCCAGCGAAGTTTATTCTCCGGATCCTTGGTGAACGCAGCGGCATCGGCTGACGATGCCCTTTGGTAGGTGGCACTCGTCATCATGAGGCGGTGCATCTTTTTCAGACTCCAGCCGTCCCTCACGAACTGGCGTGCAAGCCAGTCGAGCAGTTCGGGATGCGTTGGCCGCTTGCCATTGCGCCCAAAATCCGACGGCGTTGCGACAAGGCCAGCCCCAAAATGATGCTGCCAAAGCCGGTTCACCTGCACTCGTGCCGTGAGCGGGTTTTCCGGGGAAACAATCCAGTGGGCCAGAGCCGAGCGTTTACCGTCTGGCGATTCCGGGGCAACAGACGGCATCATCCCTGCGATGAATCCCGGCCCGACGGCATCGCCCAGGCGTGCCAGTTCGCCACCTTTGAGAATGTGAATCTTCTTCGGACCATCTCCGTGGCAAACCGCCTCGACTTTGTGCTCATGAAAACGCACTCCGGCTTCTCTCGATTTGATCGCGTCATTGAGTTTACCAAGTTGGCCAGGATGTTCCTTCTCCACCTGCCTCTTCACGGCATCGTCCTCGATTTTTTTATTCTCCGACTGGCCACGGCTTGCTTTCTCCATCGCCTCTCGAGCCACACGCAGCAGTTCATCGCGCTCACTCTTGAGCCGCGTAAGTTCCGCGGTGTCTGCCGTGAACGCAGCCGTCACCACTGCTGGCTCTAAGATGCGGACGTTCATCTCACGCGTCTCCCGCCTCACCCCAGCGAAAAATGCCTGCACGCGGTAGTAATCCCGCTGGCTGATGAGGTCATACTTGTGGTCGTGGCAGCGGGCACACCCCAGCGTGACGCCGAGGAAGGCGGAGCCCACGGCATCAGTCGCATCATTTAGAAAATCCTGCCGCTGTTGTGCGGGTTCCTTCGACATGCCATCCCATGAGCCGAGCCTTGCAAAGCCAGTGGCAATCCATGCATCGGGATCGTCGGGCCAGAGTTCATCACCAGCGAGTTGCTCCTGCACGAAACGATCGTAGGGCTTGCCGGCATTGAGCGAGCGAATCACATAGTCGCGATAGCGCCATGCCAGCGGGCGCACCTTGTCGTCTTCATAGCCGTCACTCTCACCATAGCGCACGAGGTCCAGCCAATGCCGTGCCCAGCGCTCGCCGTGGCGAGGATCCGCCAGGAGCCGCTCGACAAGTAGTTCGTAGGCATCAGGTGCTCTGTCGCTAAGAAAGAGCCGAGCCTCTTCTGGTGACGGCGGAACGCCCAGCAGATCAAAGAACGCCCGCCGCAGCAAGGTGCGTCCATCGGCTCTCGGTAACGGTTCGATCTTCTCTGCCACCAATCCGGACTCGATGAAACGGTCGATGGGATTCACCGCCCCACCCTGGGGCAAAGGCAGATCCTGTGGCGGCTGAAAAGCCCAGTATTCATCGTGCTCCGGCCACTTCGCACCCTCGTCAATCCACTGTCTGATGCGCTCCACTTCGACTTTCGCGAGCCGCGATCCTTTCGGTGGCATCATTTCATCGTCACCGTGCAGCACGATGCGCCGCACCACTTCACTGCGCCCACTCGCACCGGGAACGATGGCAGGTTCACCAGACTTTCCGCCCGCAAGTGCCTCGGCCAACGAATCGAGTCGCAACCCGCCTTTGGCCGTTTCACCGTCGTGGCATTTGTAACAATGCACCGCCAGCAAAGGCTTGATGTCGTCGTAGTAGCTGATAGCCGGGCGCACTGTGACGTCGGCCGCAGGCTGCGCTAAGGCGGTGCCCTGAACCAGGAGGCACCCCATCGCTGCAATGTAAAATGTGACTTGGTTCAACATGTGAGTCCTTTTAAAAACGCGGGAATAGTTATTTGGCGGGCAACGCCAACTCCTCTGTGGTCAGGCTGCGCTGGCAGATGCGGATTTCGTCGAAGGAGCCGATGAAGGATTGGCCTTCCAGTTGGTTGCTGACGCCGAGTGATACTTTATCCGCACCGCTTTTGTCCGGTCTGGTGCCAGTGGCGACTGCGGTGCCGTCGATGAAAAGATAAATGACGCGCTTTGGCTTGGGGTCGAAGTTGGCGGGCATGGTTTCACCTTGCGGAGAAGATGCGCCGAACAGGTTTTTCGGAAGCATGGACGCGAGGGCCGCGCCGCCAATGCCGGTGGAAAGCCTGGAGAGGAAATGGCAGCGGTTGATTTCTAAAATCGAGGTCGGTGGTCAGCGTTAGGGGGTCAGGATTGTTTCGAGCGTGAGCGTCTTTTTGCCGAAGGTTCCATCCGGAACTTCCACGACTGACTCTCGGACGATGGAGCCTTGGTCATCGTAGTGTCGGATGGCGCAGGCGTGGAGCACGCCAGTGGTGTCGCTTTTTTCCGAGCAGCGGAAGTTTAGGAAAATACGGCCATCACCATCGGACTCAGGGCCTAACTTGTTGAGCAATGGCGTGAGATCGATGCCGATTTCGAGCGGACTGTCATTGTCAGGTCCAGCGAGAGGGACTTGGCCGACGTTGTCCTTTCGCTTGCCGAAGATCGGCCAGCCGTTGAGGGCTTGCGGAGCGAGTTCATGTTCGGGCTTCGCGGCGTCTTTGTTGCCAGCGATGCCGATGGTCATCCGCATGTCCGAGCGATTGTTGCAGGCGAGCTTCAGTTTTAGGGTGCTCCGGGGAAGATGCCGGTAAACTTCGATCCGTCCGAGGTAGTTTCCGCGTTCCCAGGTGGGATCGACCATCGCGCTGTAGAGCAGGTAAATTTTCCCGTCTTTCGACCAGGTTTTGCCCCAAGAATTGACCACGATGAAGGCCCCGCGCTCCCGGTCAGCGAGGGTGACTTTCCCATCGCCATTGATATCGATGTCGCTGGTAACTTTGCCATCGCCATTCACATCGAATCCGACCTGGTCATCGTATCCCACACAAGTGATGCCGTGGCCGTAACCGCTGGGTCCCCATCGGATCCACAGGTCTTCGCCCGCCAGATAATCTCCTTCGGGAATCGTCCTCGTGACCTTTTCGAGCTCTCCCATTCGTCCGTCCAGTGCCAGTAATCCGCCGATGGATTCTTTGCCGGTTTTGGGTTGGTTGCGATCGAAGAGCCAGCCGCGGGCTTCGTTGATTTGTGAGACGGTGGCGGTCGGGGTGTAGCGATAGCCAGCAACGCGATACTCCATCGCTTCGCGCCAGTTGGAATAACCGTTAGCCAACAAGCCAATCTTGTCTTTGTCTCCTTCCACGCGTCCGTAGGCTTTGACGGTGGGAATTCCGATGTGCTTGGCCACTTCCCAGCCATGATGCGCTTCCGATCCCTGGGCACTATTGGCAGCATTGCACATGTTCCAGGAAAAATCGGCGGGAAATTGCGTGGCCGTTGTGCTGGCCTCGGTGCCATTCAGGACGTTCATTTCGTAGGTAAAGATCGAGGCAATCGCCGTGAACTGACCACAGGCTCCTCCTTTCTGCTTGTAAATCGGAGGGAACTGCGGGCGGGTAGAGTTATCGACGCGCGACGGCAACCGGCTGATATCACCGGGCGCCCCTCCGATGTCTGGGCCTGTCGCATCACGCCAGGTGTCGTGATTTTCTCCCATCGAATGAGGCCGGGAAAACGGCTTGGGATAAGCAGCGTGCGCGGGCTTGTCGGCATCGTCCGCCATGATCGTGGTGATGGAGCCTGAAATGAAGATGAAAGAGGCGAGCGCGGGATATCGGAGGAGGGAAGTCATTGATGTAGTTTACTGAAATGGGGTGTGTTGATAGAAAACAGGGGCAAACTCTAAAAGCAACATTTAGCTGTGAGAGAACGCTCCTAAAAAGTCTTAAAACCCGCTTTCAAAGCTGGCTCGGCCGGCGGCTTTGACAAATATAAACCACATGGCGTCCAGACACGGGAAAGATAGCGTGGGCATGGTGATGCGAGACGTGTTTTATGGCTTCAATTTTTCGGATCCTTTATTGCGAGTTCCGTGATTTCCTCTGTGGTCAGGCTGCGCTGGTAGATGCGGATTTCATCGAAGCTGCCGATGAAAGACTGACCTTGCAGTTGGTTACTGACGCCGAGTGATAGTTTATCCGCACTGCTTTTGTCCAGGCCGGTGCCAGTGGCGGCTGTGGTGCCGTGGATGAAAAGGTGCATGGCTCGTTTGCCTCCGCTTCGACTGCCAACCACGCGTCCACAGCACCGGGCCATTTTCCGAACCGGGCTTCATCAAAACGGGCGGCCCCTCGGAATTGCGACTCCCGTGATACACCGCCCCGCCCGCACCCACGACCACGGTGGAAGGCCCCTGATGACTGCCCACCGTCCACACCCAGGGCTGCGCCGGGTCGATGGGATTTTGACCAACGACGGCGAGATAATCCGCCTCCAACCCATCATTCAAAAGCCCCCGCCATTCATACGAACCCACGGGCATCGGTTTGCCAAGCCGGTCCAAGCCACCCCGGGGCTGCGAATGTTTCCCGGCAACCTGCGCTTCCCCGGTGGAAATTTTTCATCCCACGGGGTCTTCTATTTTCCGTCCATGGAGTAGCCCAGTTCCCAGGCGCCCTTGTCAATTTGCTTGGGCCATGGCTTCTCGCCTTCCTTCACTGGCAGTAACGCCAATCGCCGCATCCAGGCTTCGGCAAGGCCTTGCCATTCCGGCGTCTGGTAGAAATGGCCGCCATGAGAAAAGAAGTGAAGCTCGGAGAACGCGACGCGGTGCTTCCGTAAGGCCATGAAGAACATCAGCGAATTGTCGGCGGGGACCAATTGATCCTGGCCGCCTGTTATCAGAAGCACAGGCGGCGTCTCCGGGGTCACCTGCAATTCGGTGGAGAGATTGTCCACCAACTCCCTGGGCGGATTTTCGGGGAGCAATCGTCCCAGTGACGCTGTATGGCAGGCCTTGCCCTGCATGGTGATGACTGCATCACTGAGCATGACGAAATCCGGCCGGCAGCCTTGTTGCTCAACAGGGTCTTTGGAAGCCTTGTCGCCGCCGTCATGATGAGTCGCCAGCGTGGAGGCGACATGCCCGCCGGATGACCCGCCAAGCACGCCGACTTTGGTGACATCCAATCCCCACTGTTCCGCGTTCTGCCGAATGATCCGCATTGCCCGTTGGGCATCGTGCAGCGGTGCGGGGTGTTTGTAACCGTATACCGGCAGCCGGTATTTGATGACGCAGGCCGAAATGCCGAGGCTGTTGAGCCATTTGGCATTCTGGGCCTGGTCCGAGTGATGCTTGTAACCTCCCGCCGGACAGAGGAGCACCGCAGGTTTCTTGCCCACGGCATTCGGCGCGGGATAAAGGTGGAGCGTGGGGATGTGTTTCTCGTCAACGCCTTTGAGTTCGGGCGAGTTGTCCGGCCAGATTTTCATCTGGTCCTCTCCGCGCAGCGTCGCTGTTACCAGGACGACGCATGTGGCCACGATGGTTGAGTTTATTAGTCGTTGGAGGTTCATGGTGGCGTCTTCCTTCCTGGTTATTGTGATCAGGCAGTAAGGGGACCGCCGCCATCTTCCACGGCGAGCGCGAAAATCGAGACCGTCTCACGCAAACGGCCGCAAGGACGGTGGACTACTTCTTTAGCAGTTCGACCATCCCTTCGCCCATCGCATTGCCCATCAGGAAAAACGTCTTCGGGCTGCCCATGAAGTGATAAGGACGGTCGGACGCCAGTTTGGAGAACTCTTCTTTGTTGGCACCATTCCATGAGCCGTCGCGGAACATCTCGAAGGCCCGCATGTCGAAATACTCGGCGGTCTTGACGTAGCGAACGGTGCCTTTGAACTCAGGTCGCTGGGCCACCGACGCCTGGGCCTTTCGGATCGGATTCTCCTCCTTGCCGGGTTGGGTGGGGCCGCTCACGCCCAGCTCGCCGATGATGACTGGCATGTTCGGCGCGTTCAGATCCTTGCGCGTATCCTTGATCAGATTCGCCAGCTTCTCCTCGTAGTCCTTCAACCCCGCGTCATTCCAGCCTGAGAACCAGACGAACCCGGCAATCTCATAACCCGCGGCCTCTTCATAGCCCGGGAACAGGGTCTTCAAGTTCTTGAGCGTGTCTCTGACATTCTCGACCATGTCGGTATAGCATTTCCCGGGCGTCCCGCCGGAACTCGGCGAACCGAAGTTCCTGCTCAAGCCCGAACCGCCCCACGCGGTCTTGATCAGCAACGCCTGACTTTTCAGATGGTCGCCGACGACGCTGCCAAACTGTAACTCGATCCCGAATTGCGTCGGTGCGCCTCCGTATCCGACCGAAAGGTTCCCTTTTCGGTCCAGGTATCTGATCCAAACGTCATCGCGTTCGGCCCACTTGCCATCGGCCGCCTTGAGGTGCTTGTAGGTTGCAGCGGTTGCCGGGTCGTTGATGAGGTGATCCAATAGTTGGGTCGCCGCCTTGCCTTCGCAATTCGAGTCCCCTGCCAGGATGAAGACCTGCAACGGTCCTTTCCCGGGCCCACCGGCGGCAATTGCCTGAACGCCGATCAACCCCGCAAGCACCGCCAGAAGCACGACGCTGCCAATCCAATTTTGTGTAAGTCTGATTGCTCGCATATTCGTCCGGGGTTCCTGGTTTTTCATTTGGCTCCTGTCTTCAGCAACTCGAGCATCGCCTCGCCTGCGGCGTGTCCGATGCGCGTATACCAGATGGGGCTTCCGTAATAGTGGTAGGCGTCGTCCGCGGCGAATTTCTTGACCTCGTCCTTGTCGCGTTCCCGCAATGCCGGATCTTGCTGCGTCTTCAGGCGCTCGGCATCCTTGTCCACCAGCACGTCGGAACGGAAGGCCTTGAGGTTGCCCTTGAACTCCGGGACGTCGTTCATCGCCATCTGCGCCTCGCGGATCGTCAGCAGCGCGCCGGCAGCGGGTGTCGATCCGTTCTGCCCCATGGCCACGATCACAAATGGCAGATTCGGCGCGCCCAGGTCTTTGCGAATATCCTTGATGAAGTGCTTCATGTTCGAGGCATACTCGTCCTGGCCGCCATACTGGTCGTTCCAGCCCTGGAACCAGACGAACCCGGCCAGCTCCGGTTTCTTGCCCTTCAGTTCCGGGAAAAGTGTATCGGCGCTTTCGGTCACTTTTTTGTAATCCTCGAGAATCGTGCGGTAAAGAACGCCGTAAGTCTTCCTGATGTCGTCCATCGTCGGCAACGGATCGTTCTTCTTGTCCTTCGCGTTGATGGAATTGACGCGATTCTGCGCTCCGATGAGTTCGGCCTGCAGCTTCTCCTCGCCCGGCAAGCCAGCAGAGGGCGGGCGGAAAGCCTGACACAGCGCCGCGCCGCCGAACGCGCTCTTGCTGATCACCACCGGCTCTTCAAAGTGATCGCCCATCATCCATGCGAACTCATGATCCCCGCCGAAGCGGTGTGATCCCATCCCGATCTTCAAGGGACCATGGGTGCCCTCGGGACCTTGGGATGCATACCTGAAGAAAACGTCGTTGCGGACGATCCACGCGCCGTCCTTGCGGAAGTGCTTGTACAAATCCTTGGTCGCGGGAGCCTCGGCCTGGGCTTCGGCGAGGGCGATAGGGGCCTTGCCCTGCGCGTTCGACTGGCCGGCATAGATGAAGACCTTGTACGTCTTCGCCGTGTCCGCGGCCCGCACGCTATTCGGGAGCACCGCCCACGCGGCGATTACTGCCATGACTGCCACTGTCCATGTTCGTTTCGTCGTGCTCATAGGTCCATGGTTTCTGCCTTCCCGCAGAACAGCAAGCGTTGTTATCTACAAAAAAGATAACCGTTACGACGGGCAACGGAACGGCGTCGACCGGCTACCGGCACTCCTGAAAGGAATTTGCTTTTCGCGGGTGGCGTCATTGACGGGTCCGGAACGGGGAGTGAGCGGGGAGAAGTTGCATGGGAACTTGAGCGCCGGCCTCCACGGCCTGAAGGCGTTGCTCCACCGCGGCGTGAGCCAGACCAACTCGTCCGGCGCCAGCGTCCATCGTGGTCACGGCGCTCCGGTCTCTATCGGATTGCGGGAGGGTTGTTGCCTCCAGCCGGGCGTGGGGGCCTGCGCCGCCGGATCGGCGTGATACTCCGTGCTCCAGCCGCTCCAGCCATCAGAATAGTTTCGGACGTTCTCAAAACCCAGCAGCCAGGCGTAGAAGAAGGCGACACTCGATCGCCAGCCGCCTCCACAATAGAAAACCACCTCCCGCTCGAACTGCCCTCCTTCTTTCGCCGCGACGAGGCCCTGCCGCTGCCAGTGTGCGAGGATCTCCGCCGGCGGCCGCAGACGGCCATCGCGTTGCCTGTAGAGAAATGCGCTATCGTCCCCGTCGCCGACAGGCACCGCGGAGGGGAGCCGCCCCTTTGCCTCAAGATAGCTGTAGCCGCTGGTGCGGCCCGTGAACTCCGCGACGCTCCGCACGTCCGCCATCCAGACTTGGCCACGTTGCAGGTGCCGGCGGACATAATCCGTCGTCGCCAGCAGATGGGAGGCGACCGGTGCGGAAAATTTCACCGGCTGTGGCCGTCGGACCTCCTGCTCTAACGGATATCCCGCTGCGGCCCACGCGGTGAACCCGCCGTCCAGCAACCGCACGTCATCCACACCCGCATACTTCAACGCCCACCAAACTCGCGCTGCGGCAATCAGTTTCCCGCCGTAAACGATCACCGTCGTGTCCGGCGTGATGCCGGCCCGGCCGATAGCCCGCTGCAATTCCTTCGCATCGCGCAGCCGCCAGCGTGGAGAGCCGTTCTCCAGGTCATCGGTGTTGAAATGAATCGCTCCCGGGATGTGGCCGTCGCGGTAATCCTGCGCCTTTTCCAGCGCGGCCCAACTGGCCTCGAGGATGGCAAATCGCTTGTTGCCATAAGTGGCAGGACGCGGCTTCTGAAAACCGGATTGCTGGTAATCCAGCAAACCCTTCAGCCAGTTCACTGAAACCAGACTCTGGTAGTTCGGAGCTTCGCGGGCCGGGAAGTCGGCCACGACTTTGGGTTTAACATTCGCACAGCCCGTCAACAGGCAGAAGGCCAGCGCAAGGACTCCAGCACCCGGACTGATTGACGGCTTGAGCCAGCGTTTCATTTCCGGGTCTCCGTTTGGATCAACTCATCTCTGTCGCAAGCGGAACCTGCCGGTCATCGGTTGTCCGCACGGTCCTGGCGTTCAGCGAGACATGTCCTCATTCATTCCCGCCTCCGCCCGCGCACTCCGTTCACTCCAGCACCTTGGCGAGACGCCGGTCCGGCATGAGCCACATCAGGGCGACGGTCACGTAAAGCGCTCCGCCGAGCCAAGGCTTCCAAAATGCGAGCGCGATGCCGGCAAGATAAAGCACGAGGGAGATGCGGCCTTTGAAGTCGCGGCCGAAAGATTCCGCGACCCTGGAGTTCGGGCCGTGGTCAGCGATGATGAGATTTTGCAGGATGTAATAAGCGACGGCGGCGAGGAACAACACGACGCCATACAGGACGGTGGGCAGCAGGGCAAAATAGGTCTCACCCATCCAGCCCGTGACGAATGGAAACAGCGAAAGCCAGAACAGGAGGTGCAGATTTGCCCACATGATGCCGCTGGTGACGCGCCGGCAGGTCTTGATGAGATGATGGTGGTTGTTCCAGTAGATGCCCACGTAGAGGAAGCTCACCATATAGCAAAAGAACACCGGGGCCAGCGGCCTGAGTGCCTCCCAGTCCGTGCCGTGCGGCACTGTGAGTTCGAGCACCATGATGGTGATGATGATGGCGATGACGCCGTCGCTGAACGCTTCAAGTCTTCCTTTTTCCATGAGGTTAGTGGGTTTCTTGTTTCGGAATGCGCGTGAACCCTCGTCATCGTGCGCCGATGACTGAAACCGTCCGCGACGAAGGAATGGAGTTGTCTGGCATGGGGCAGGTCCTGATGGGTGTTTCCGCTTTGACCCAAGTTGATGCTCCTACTTCGTGCAAAGGTTGGGCACCGCCACTCTCTCAAAAAGATGCGGGCTCGCCACGACGCTGGAAGGATAGGCACCGAGGGCGGCTCTGAAATCCGGGTGGCTGAAGGCGGCTTTGAAATGAGCCACCGACTCCCACACGGTGTAGTTCAGGAAGACGCAACTCTCGCCGACGGCGCGATGAAGCTGGGTGGAGATGTAGCCGGGCTGCTGCTTCATCCAGTTCGCATCAGCCTCCCAGGCTTCGAGCAGGGCCGCGACATCCGGGGCCGCGACGGTGAAGAGATTGACGAGAACGACGGGCGACACGTCCACGCCGAACTGCTGGTGGATCGGGCAGGATTCATCGAGGGGTTTTAAGGTGAGCATGACGAGGGGGAGTGTTGGTTTAGGTCTCTGTCAGAGCGTCAAGACAAGCCATCAATGAGCACGGGACGCACCGCCCCCTGCCTTCCGTCCGCCGCGCCCGACGTTCGTTTTGCACTCCGGGTTCTCAATGAGCGACCTGGCCTTGGCCACGGCTCGGTCCACAAGCTCGCAGGCACCTTCGCGAAGATGCTTGCTCTGCTGCACATACTTGATGTTGTTTTCCATGTCCTCGGCCGACCAGCCCCGGCTGTGGGCGACATAGGGAAACTGGGGGAAGGTGAAGCCGAGTTCGCTGAAGAAGGTGAGCATCTGACCGGCCACGCCCTGCACGTTGTCCTGTCCGCCGGTGATGATGAATGATGCCACCTTGTTCTGGATGAGGACGCGTTCGTTGATGGTGATCTGGTTCTGCACGCAGTTCATGCGCTCGGCAATTTTGAAATACAGAGAACTAGCGACTCCCCAGCGGATCGGCGTGGCGATTAGCGAGACATCCGCCCAGTGAACGAAGGCATCGTAAACCGGCTCCAGGTTATCCTCGTCATCCATCTGGGTCAGCGTGCACGGCCAGGTGCAGGCCCCTGCCGATTTCGAGTAATAGCCTTCACAGTGTTTGAACTTAAGTTCGTTGAGCTTGATCAGCCTGGTCTCACAACCCTGCGCCGAGGCGTGCTTGAGCGCTTCTTCGAGCAAAACTTCAGACGTGGAATAGCGAGGCTCCTCGGCGTCCATCCCGGTGGTGGAGATGCCGACCACACGGATCGGACCGGGCTCGCGCTTCACCGGTCGCGCGAGCGGATGGGCTTCGCGAATTACGGCTTTGCCCGGCGTCACTGGCGTGGTGCTGATCCAGAGCATTCCGTCCTCCTCCTTGCACGAATAAACCGGAACGCCTGCCTGGCCCGATCCCGTCAGCCCGTCGCAGCGATTCACCTTCCATCCATGCCACGGGCAAACGATGCGATCTCCGTCCAACCGGCCACGGCCCAGTGGTCCGCCCGCATGCAGGCAATGGCCGCCGACGGCCCCAAATGTGCCCTCACGGTATGACAATGCGACTGCCTTTCCCCCGACCCGAACCTCTTGAAGTTCGGTCTGCTTCAGTTCCTTAACGGGACCAACGCGATGCCATTCAGTTTGGGTAGTGCTCATCGGTATTTGATTGGATAGCGGTGGATGTGGAAAACTTGATCGGGCGCTTTCTTTTTGTGGCGGGGTGGGTGTCGTCCTGGAAGACACCTTTTCAATTCAGTGATGTCGGCTGCTTTGGTTTGCTTCCTGTCGATGTCGGATGATGGAGGATTTCATGGCGTATGGAAAGGCGCATTTCGAATGACGAACTGCGTGAGCTTGTGCATTCGCACTTCGCTCCGGCCTCGATGGGTGAAATGAATCGCATCACGCGAGGAGCTTCGACAAATGTTTTGCGAGATTCGAGCCGAGGGCTTTGACGCGGGCGTTCTGCTTCTCGTCCACGAGTGAGCCATCCGGCGTAAATGCTTCATAGGATTTGCCGACGGCGATTTGATCCGGCAGGACGGTCATGCCAATGCTGCCAAGGATCGCTCGCAGATGCACGAGGCCACGCAACCCTCCGAGACCGCCCGGTGACGCGGAGCAGACGACGGCCGTTTTACCCACCAGTGCCGAGAGTGATGGCTCGTCGTCGGACTCGCCGCGCGAGACCCAATCAATCGCGTTCTTCAGCGCGGCGGAGATGCTGCTGTTATATTCCGGCGAGGCGATGATGAGGCCGTTGTGTTCGCGGAAAATGGCTTTCAGCCGCTTTGCCGCCTCCGGCATTCCGCTCGCGGCTTCGAGATCTTCATCGAAGATGGGAAGCGCAAAATCGCGAAGAGCAATCACGGTGACCGCCGCGCCAGCTTCACGACTTCCGTCGGCTGCGATGGCGGCGAGTTTTTGGTTGTAGGAATCACGGCGGAGACTGCCGCCAAAGGCGAGGATGCGTGGGGTATTCATGGATTCAAAAAAGGTGCGCGACCCGCGCGGAGTGACATGTCGATACGCTCAGATCCAGCGT
>JANNVM010000173.1:0-3755 GCA_031414455.1 Verrucomicrobiota bacterium | reverse complement strand
CTACGCCGAGAACACTGCATGGTGCCGCGCGCGGCTTGCCATGATGCTCTACAACGACGGCGCTCTCCTGCCCGCTGCTCAGGTGCTCGAACCCGCTCTCGCCGCCGGCACCCAAAGCACACACATTCTCCTCGCCGCGGCCCGCATTGCCACCGCCCGCGAGGACATGGAATCCGCGAAGAAGCATTACTCCAGCATTCTCGAAAACGGAAAGAACCACGACGCCCTCGCAGGCCTCGGTGACATCGCCGCTGCCGCCGGACGGAAGGACGAAGCTGAAACGTTTTACCTAGAGGTCGAGGCACTCCACACCAGCCACGCCGCAACCGGCGTCCATGATCACATGGCGATGGCAAAATTCTTCGCCGATCACGACCGAAACCCCGTCGAGGCGCTCCGCCTGGCCGAGCAGGCCAAGCTGACGAAGAATGTCCAGGAAGCCGACATCCTGGCGTGGGTCTATTTGAAAAACGGTGACACCGCCAGCGCCGTGGCCGCCATGAAGCGGGCCTTGAGCCGGGGCACTCCCGATGCGGAACTCCGCTACCACGCGGGCATGATTGCCGCCGCGGCCGGCGACCGTGTCTCCGCACAAAAACACCTCCAGGCCGCACTCAATTTCAACTCCCGGTTCAGTCTTCTCCAGGCACCTGTCGCGGTGAAGACGCTGGACTCCCTCGGCTCTCAGACCACCGCCGCGGCGGATAAACCTGCCACCGACGCTGCTCAATGAGAGCCATCCTCCTGCTCTGCATCGCGCTCCTCGGCAGGGCCACGCTCCGCGCGCACGACGAGCCAACCAGTTACGTGGATCTCCGTCCGGCTCCAGACGGTATGACGGTCACCGTCATCGCCTCCACCACGGACCTCGCGCATTACCTGCCGGATGTCGAACCCGCGATGCTGCTCCAGCCAATTGTGCTCGAAGCACAGCAGGCTGGGTTGGAAAGGCTCATTGTCTCACGCCTGGTCTTCGCCGGTCTGAAGTTGGAGCCGGTCGCCTTCGTCGCGGTGCCTGACAAACGCGACGTCCGCATGGAATTCAACGCCGGCTGGGCCGGGGAACCGGAGCAACTCACCGTGGAGTGCCACCTCTTCCCCTACGATCCCCGCCACCGCACCTTTCTTACGGTGCATCGCGGCGACGCCGTCGAGCGCACCGTGATTTTCCAGGACAGTATCACCAGCATCGTGATTCCACTCGGCACCAGTCAGAGCACGATTCAGGTCGTTAGAGAGTTCTTCGCCCAGGGCATTCACCACATCTTCATCGGGCCGGACCACATCCTCTTTGTCGTCGGGCTGCTCCTGCTCGGCGGAAGCCTTGGACAACTCTTCAGGATCGTCACCGCCTTCACCATCGCCCACAGCATCACCCTTGGCCTCGCCACGTTCAATATCCTCACGCCGCCCGCCGGTATCATCGAACCCGTCATCGCCCTGAGCATTGTCTTCGTCGGCATCCATGCGGCCCTTCCTGGCAGGAAACGCGATCCCCGTCTGATCTTCGCTTTCACGTTCGGCCTCATTCACGGTTTCGGCTTTGCGTTCGCCCTCCAGGACTTGAGCCTGCCCCGCGCCGCCCTGGGCTGGTCACTGCTTGCGTTCAATGGTGGCGTGGAAGCCGGTCAAGTCTGCATCGTCCTCGCCGTCGCCCCGCTCATGGCACTCCTCCGCCGGCGTGATCCCCGGCTCTGCGGGCAAGTCATCACTCTCAGCGCCTGCATCGTCACGCTCGCCGGTCTCTACTGGCTCGTCGAGCGTGTCGCTTCCTGAAGCCCGGGGAAGTTTTCAGTTTCGGTCCTCTGTTTTAAGAGCACGCTGATCCTCACTGAAAACTCCCCTCCAATCCCTCGCTCTCTTCGTCGCGGCAATTGTTCTGTCATCCTGCCGCACCGTTCACTTTTACGCCCAGGGTGCCGCCGGGCAGTGGGAAATCATGCGCAAGGCGAGGCCTATTCCGGAGGTGATGAACGAATGTTTTGGAGAAACGACGAAGGTGAAGGACCGGCTCGCCCTCGTCCAGGAATTGCGGGAGTTCGCCGCGCGGGAATTGCAATTGCCCGCGGAGCGGCAGTATGACCGCTACACCGACCTGCACAGAAAACATGTCGTCTGGGTCGTTCACGCCGCGCCGGAGTTCAGTGTGGAGGCGAAGACATGGTGGTATCCCATTCTCGGAAAACTGAAGTACCGCGGCTACTTCAGTGAGACCGATGCGCAGCAGGAGGGCGCGCGGCTGCGGGCGATGGGCATGGATGTGGATGTCAGCGGCACTGAGGCTTACTCGACACTCGGCTGGCTGCGCGATCCCGTGCTCAATACGTTCATTCACCGCAGCGACGCCGACCTCGCGGAACTCATCTTCCACGAACTCACCCACCAGCGGCTCTATCTGAAAGGCGACACCGACTTCAACGAGGCCCTCGCCACTGCCGTCGGCGAAGCGGGCGCGCGGCTCTGGTTGAAATCGAAAGGCCGCCTCGCCGACCTCGAAATCTACAACCGCCGCCACCAGCTCCAACGCGACATCATCGCGGCCATCCTGCGTACCCGAAACGAATTGGGCCGCCTCTATGCGCGGAGTGCCAACACTCCCCCTGATCAACTCCGCGCGCTCAAGACCGCTGCGCTCGCCCGCCTCCGCGACGAAGCCCGCCGCCTGCGCATTGCCGCGGGAGTCCAGCTTCCCCATCGCGTGCCGCTGCTCAATAACGCCGGCCTCAATAGTGTCGCCGCGTACTACGAACTGCTCCCCGGATTCGAGCGGCTCATTAACGCAGAGCATGGCGATATCCCCGCATTCCTCCGCCATGCCGAAACCATGAAGCCCCTCAGCAAAGAGCAGCGCCGCGCGCTTCTCGAGCTCTGAGCCCCGCCTTTACATTCACCGCACTCCGTCCAGTCTCGTTTCTTATGGAAAAAACCGCCGCCATCCAACAAATCCGCGATGCCTGCCGGGAGATCGCCCGACAGACGATGAAAATCCATCCCGCCCTGCCTCACCTCTGCCATCCGGAAACCCAGGCCGACGTCCTCAAAGCCCTCCACCAACTCACCGTGGAACTGGAAATCGTGAAGAAGAAAGTCGGCCGCCTCGAACGCGAGGACGAAAGCACTTTGCTCTAACCCCCGTCCCTCCATCCCTCCGTCCCTCCGTCCCTCCCACCGCGTGCCATGCTGCATCACCTGCTGACACTCGCCCGCGTTTCCAATCTCCCGACTGTCTGGTCGAACTGTCTCGCGGCGTGGCTCATCTCCGGCGTCGCGCCATCGTGGGGACTGCTGCCGCTGATGCTGGGCGCATCGCTGCTCTATGCCGGCGGCTGCACTCTCAATGACGCCTGCGACGCCAAATGGGACGCGCAACACCGCCCGGAACGCCTCATTCCTTCCGGCATACTCAGCCGTCGCAGCGTTTGGATCATCGGCCTCACTGAAATGGCCGCCGGCCTCGCCGCGATCGTTGGCGCCGGCGTTAGTGTGTGGTGGCCCGCTCCTGCCCTGGCAGCGGCCATTCTGCTTTACGACGCATGGCACAAACAATCGCCGGTCAGCGTCATCATCATGGGGGCGTGCCGCTGGCTGCTTTACCTGACTGCGGCCAGCGTTGCGGGCGGCAGCCTCCAGCCGGTCATGATCTGCGGCGGCGTGTTGTGGTTATACATCATCATCCTCAGTCTCGTCGCCCGCGGTGAGGCGAAACGAGGGGCCGCGGTGCCGCGGACACGGTATCTGCTTTTCCTGATACCCGT
>JANNVM010000172.1:0-4945 GCA_031414455.1 Verrucomicrobiota bacterium | reverse complement strand
CCTACAACAAAGGCATGGACTCGGAGTTTCAGTTCGGGTTTTTCGACATCTATGCCGATACCCTCCGCGGCCTCACCTGCTGGCCGGCCATGGGCAATCACGAGGGCGGTTCCTCCAAAGGCACCACCGGTGTCGGTCCCTACTATGATGCTTACGTCTGCCCGAAGAACGCTGAGAGCGGCGGCACTCCCAGCGGACGCGAGGCCTACTACTCATGGGATTTTGGACGCTCGCACTTCATCTGCCTCAATTCTCACGACCTTTCCCGCAGCCCGGATGGCGAGATGGCGCAGTGGCTCAAGGCGGACCTTGAAAAGGTGAAAGCCGACTGGATCATCGCCTATTGGCACCATCCAGCCTATACCAAGGGCTCGCACGATTCCGACAAGGAAAAGGATCTCATCGAAATGCGCCGCGACATCATGCCCATTATCGAAGCCGGCGGTGTGGACCTCGTGCTCACCGGGCACAGCCACATCTACGAGCGCTCCTTTATGATTGATGGCGGCTACGCCACGCCGTCCGTCGCCAGCAATGTCGTGCTCAATGATGACTCCGGTGATCCCACCGGCCAGGGGCCATACCACAAGCGTCCGGGTAATCTGCCGAACGACGGTACGCTCCAGATCGTCGCCGGGCACGGCGGCCAGGCGCTTTCCCGCAAGGATGATCCGCATCCGCTCATGCGCCGCACCATTCTCGAGTGGGGCTCGGTCATCGTCCAGGTGGACGGAAATAAACTAACCGCCACCATGCTCAACGCCGACGGTAAAGAGCGCGATCACGTTCAGATCGTGAAGGACGCCAAGTCCCCGCCGGCACGCCTCGCCAATCCCCGCAAGCCGGAGCGCCCGGAGGGGCCCACAAGGCTCAAGAGCTATGACGCCACGTCCGCCAATTCGGTGGACGATTGAGCGCCGCCTGTCTGCAAATGAAGATTCTGCCCCGCGCTGCTCTCCTCGCCGTCATGGCGCTGAGCGCCGGTGCGGACCCGGGACACGAGATCCGCATCGGGGATCTCAACAGTCAGATCGCGGAAAACCCCGCGCTGCCGGATCTCTATTTCCAGCGCTCGGTCAATTATCGCGAAGTTAACCGCATCGCAGAAGCGCGTGCGGATTTGGAAAAGTGCCTGTCGCTGGAAAAGGGTTTCCTCCCCGCGGACCGCGAACTGGCCCGGATGGATGATCAGGAAGGACACCGCAAAGAAGCCATCGAACGGCTGGAGAAAGCGATTGCTGCCGCCCCGCCTGAAGCCGCGTTCCATTTGCCGGGCTGCTATTCCGTCCTGACTGAACTCCTCTTGAAGAGTGACCGCAATGAAGTGGCTCTGGCCGCCGCCTCCAAAGGCATCTCGCTCACACAGGAACTGACCATTGATCTCTATCTCCTCCGCGCCGAGGCCCAGCGCCGCCTCGGCAAATACGATGACCGCGTGCGCGATCTTGCCGGGGCCACCGAACGGCTGAAGAGCTTCGTGCTGCGCATCGCATGGCTGGAGGCGCTCATTGACGCGGGGCGCAGTGAAGAGGTGCTCCCGGAAATCCAAAAAGAAATAGACACCAGCCGCTACAAGGCGAGCTGGCTGATCCGTCGCGCCCGCGTCCTGATTCACGACGGCAGGAAAACGGAAGCCGCTGCCGATCTTGAAGCCGCACTCGTCGAAGTCGAATCCCGCATTCGTCCCGAATTGCCCGACCTCTCCCTCGTTTGCGACCGCGCCATTATTTGGGCATTGCAGGGCAAACGTGATGAGGCGGCCAGGGAGCTTGCCGAAGCTAAAAAGCGCGGAGCAGATCAGTGGATGACGCGGGTTCTGGAAGCAGTCCTGGCAAAGCCAGGAAATGACCAAACCAAAAAACCGGAATCCGAAAAGTGATCAGGCGTGCCGCAGGGCTGCGGCAAAGCGCGCTTTCAGATCGGCGATGTCCTCCAGTCCGACGCTCACGCGAAGCAGGTCCGCGCGGACGCCGCATCGGGCGGCCCATTCCAGTTCGGTGTAGTGCGCCAGCAGTGTATAGGGGCAGCAGAGCGTAAAGTTAGTGCCGAGACTGGGGCCTTTGCTGACCTGGAGATTGTCATAGACGGCGGGCGCTTTCGCCGGGTCCTTGAGCACGAATGACAGCAGACAGCCGCGCCCCGCGCCGGGCCGCGCGACTTCTTCAAAGCCATCGCCGTCGCGCGGATAATAGACGGCCTCGACTGCCGGTTGCTGTTCCAGCCATGCGGCGAGTGCTGCGGCATTCACACTCAGCAGCGCCGAACGCTCCACGAAATCGCGTGAGTTCTTCTCGAGGACCTCCGCATCCCCGTGCCAGAGAAGAGAGTTCGCCGGCGACTCCCCGCGCAGCATCCGGTGGAACGCGGCATAATGCGGCGAGCGGGGATTGAGTGTCACCGCGCCGGCCATGACATCGCCCGCGCCGGAAAAGGCTTTTGTCAGGCTCGTGGTCACGGCGTCAGCAAACTTCAGCGCATCAATGTTCGTTACGCCGGCGATGGTGTCGTCCACAATAAGGGGGATGCCATGTTCCCGCAGCGCCGGCGCAAAACGGCTCACCCGGACACAGCGGAGCAGGGGATTGCTCGGCATCTCGCAGAAGACGCCGCTAATGGCATCCGCAGATGCGAGCGCGTTCACTTCCGCAAGGGCGGCATCGTCGGCGACAGGGAAGAACTTCGCGCCGCCGAATTCCTCCTGCACCTTAAGAACATCCACATACGGGAAGTCGAGTTGCGCACTCGGCTTGCCAGGATGAATGACGCGCAGCGCGCGGTGCAGCGCAGAGACCGCCGCCATGCCGCTGGTGAACAGGAAGACGTCGTCCGGTGATACTCCGGAGAGTGCCGCGAGGCGCTCCCGTACGTAGCGCGGGCATGGCGACAGCCTGCCCGTGTTTGCCTCCTGTCCGGTGGACGCAAGGGCCGCGCTGCTTTGCCGACTGCTCACCGTCTCGCCGCAGTAGCGCCAGTAGAGCCGCGCCGTCTTGTAGCAGGCCTGCGGCATTACGACGGCGAACACTTCTTTGAACGCCTCCACCTGCACCTTCGCCACCATTCGCGCCTCCACAAACTCCCGGCACCTTCCCGCCGCTGCAAGCGTCGGATACACAAGGCAGCACTCGCCTTCCTTCGCGAAGCGCCGTTCCGCCGCTTTGAACAATTCCTCGACTTTCGGATGCACGAAGAACCGCGGATAACCGCAGCGCAGCGCCTCCGTGACGCGAGGGCGTCCCTCTTCGTAGTCCACTACGTCCTGCCATGTCGGTATGGCGACGGAGACTGCATGCGGTGAGTCCGGCAGCGGCGTGCCCAGGTCTTCCGGCTGCCACGCCGGGTTTGTCAGGAGGTCTCGCATAGAAGAAAGTAGTCCAGGGCTTTAGCCCGTGGAGCATTGAGGGGCGCATCGTGAGCGGCCACGGGCTAAAGCCCATGACTACATTGCCGATAAAACATCATCCAGCGCATTGATGACGATCTGCATCGAAGCATCCGTCTCATCGCCCATATTGGAAATGCGGAAGGTCTGGCCTTTGATCTTCCCGTAACCGCCATCAATGGCGATGCCGTGATTCTTCTTTAGCCCGGAAACCAGCGCCGCGACATCAATGCCCTTGTTGTTCTTCACGCAGGTTAGGGCCTTCGAGCGATAGCCGTCGGGCGGGAGGAAATCCAATCCGTGACGGCGCACCCACGCATGGACGAGGCCGTTGAGCCGCGCGTGGCGGGCGTAACGGGCTTCGAGTCCCTCCTCCAGAATTTCCGTCAGTTTGCTCTCAAGGGCGTAGATGAGCGGGATCACCGGCGTGCTTGGTGTCATGCTGTTCTCTGCGTTCTTTTTGAATTCGATGAAGTCGAAATAATATCCGCGGTCCTTGAGGGTCGCCGCGCGCTCGAACGCCCGCGGGCTCGCTGCGAAGAGCGCCATGCCCGGCGGCAGCGCCAGCGCCTTCTGACTGCCCAGCAGCATGACGTCGAGCCCAAGGGCATCAAATTCGATCGGCACCGTCGTGAAACTGCTCACCGTGTCCGTGATGAGCATCACGTCGGGATACTTCTTCACCACGTCCGCGATTTCCTTCAGCGGATTGAGCACACCCGTGGACGTCTCGCTGTGAACGAGCGTCACCGCATCGAACCCGCCTTTGCTCAGCGCCGCATCCACCGCTTCCGGCGTGATCGGCTGGCCCCACTCGACCTTGAGTGCCTCCGCCTGCTTGCCGCAGGCCAGCGACACGTCATACCACTTGTCAGAGAAGGCCCCGCAGCAGCAGTTGAGTACCTTCTTTGCCACCAGATTGCGGATACTGCCCTCCATCACTCCCCATGCGGACGACGTGGAAATGAACACCGGTTGGGTCGTGCTGAACACCTCCTGCAGCATCGGCATGATGCGTCCGTAGAGCGCTTGGAAATCCTTGCTGCGGTGCCCGATCATCGGCTGCGTCATGGCCGCGAACGTCTTCGCGCTGACTTCGATGGGGCCGGGGATGTAGAGTTTGGTGTGTGCCATGGGGTGTGGGATTTTGGAAAACAGGGCGTCCAGACTTGGCCATGAATCCCCGGCGCTCAATGGATTCTTCTCACTTTCCACTGCGTGAATGACAAATGAGCCGAATCCATGTTTGACAGCCCGCGCTCTCGCTCCACTGTTCGTTCCCGTTCGCTGACAGGCCAGCGGTTTGAATATCGGGCTGTAGCGCAGTTTGGTAGCGCGCTTCGTTCGGGACGAAGAGGTCGTGGGTTCGAATCCCGCCAGCCCGACCAACTTGTTGGTCGGACGCAGCGGGACGAGAACCTCGGTTCGACTGCCACTGCGCGAAGCGCACGCACAAAGACGCCGGAGGCGCACATAGCAGAGCGCCCGTGGCGGGGCGCAATCCCGCCAGCCCGACCAAATACGGCCGAGTGCCGCGGGGCAGGAACCCTGGTTCGACTGGCATTG
>JANNVM010000171.1:0-14108 GCA_031414455.1 Verrucomicrobiota bacterium | reverse complement strand
GCAACGCCGAAAAGAAATTTGTCAGCAAATCCGGGCGCATCGTCATCGAACCCGGCGACTGGAATCTCCAGTCATCCCGCAAGGTCTTCGCCCGCAGGCTCGACGACGGATTCCGCATCACATGGAAAAGCATCCCGCAGTGGGAAACCCTGCCGCTGCTGCGCGGCACTTTCTTTCAGGGGCTGAACAATGGAAAGCACACGCTCGAACTCAGCGGTGCCGCACTCCAGGGCAGCGGCCTGACCGCACTGCGCATTTACCGCCCGCCATTCCCGCAGACAGAGGACCCGGCGGCGGATGTGTCGGGGAAGTGAGGGAGGCAGGTGCCCGGTAGTCAGTGATCAGTGACCGGTGACCGGGAAGCGCGCACCAACAACCTCCCGCAACCGGGAGTTGCCGCCGCCGTTCTCTGACGCATAGTGCGCGGATGAAATCCGCTCTGCCCCTGACACTTCTGCTCCTCTCGCTCCCTGTCGCCGCCGTGGAGCACCTCACCGTCATCGGCGACAGCCTCACCAAGGAGTATCAGGTCACCTTCCCCGGCCTGCCTCTCGCCGGCGTGCCGGGCATTGACGACACCAACCCCGGGGCGCGCAACTGGGCCGAAATCCTCCACGCCCGCCGCAATGCGCATTTCGACAGCGGCCTCTTCCGGAACTCGTTCTTCAATCGCTACTCAGACCTCCGCCTCCTCGGCCACGAATACAACTGGGCCATCCCCGGCGCCACCGCGCGCACGCTCCGCCTCCTCCTCAACGATCCCAACTCTGCCGAACTGGCGGCTGATCCCGACCTTGCCCAGTTCATTGCTTTCGCGCCGGACTGGAAACAAATGCCGGCGCTTCTCACCGCGCAGTTGCAGACGACTTCCTATGCCTCCGTCGTCTGGTGCGGTGCCAATGACCTGCGCTACGGCAACTCCGATCCCGCCGCCGCGGCCGGCGGTCAGGCGATCCGCTATGAAACCATCTACCCGGGCGACGGCACCGGTGCGGGGAATCCGCAGGCGCTCATGGACTCCATCAAGTCCAGCATCCAGACCATCGCCCTCACCATGAAGGCCGCGAATCCCGCGCTCCCCATCGCCGTCTGCGCCGTCCCTCACGTCGGATGCACGCCGGAAGTAAAACTTCTCTGGCCTACCGACCCCGTCCGCACCGAACGCATCTCGACAGCGCTCAAAGCACTCAACGCCGATCTCAAATCATGGACGGAAAACACTCTCGGAGGGGCATGGGTGGACGTCTATCCCCTGACAGAAAAGCTGATCACCGGCACCACCGACATCGGCGGTGTTCCCTTCATCAACGCCTCCGATACCAGGCCCCTCTCCGATCCCGTCGCCGTCCATAACAACTATCTTTTTTCTCACGACGGCTTTCACCCCACCTCCACCATGCAGGCCCGCATCGCCCAGATGATTCATGCGGCGCTGCGGGCGAAGTATCCGGCGAAATTCTCTGCCTCCCCCGCCCTCACCGACCGCGAGATCCTCGTCAACGTTCTCGGCCTTTCCGTCAGCAAAGGCTACGATGACTTTATGATCGCCGCCGGCGTGCCTGCCGCCGACCGCGGGCCTGACAAGGATCCTGACCGCGACGGACTGGACAACATTGTCGAATGGATCCTCGCCGGCAACGATCCGCTGCGCGGCACATCCCCTGCCCTTCCCCTGCCCGGCTACGACGCCGGCACCGCAGCAATCACCCTGACATGGCTGCCCCGCTACGACAGCACCGTCTATGCCTCCGTCGCCTGCCAGCAGTCCACCGATCTCAGCGCCTGGACTGACGTGCCCGCAGCGCAACTGACCAACAATGCCGATGGCACGGTCACCGCCCGCGTCCCAGCCTCCGGCCGCACCTTCCTCCGCCTGCACGTCACCGTCACGCCCTGATATCAGAAGCGGCAGCCCTGAAAAAAAGAAGCCGTATTGACACCTCCATTATGACGCACTAAATGCGTCGTAATGCCCCGCCCCCGTCTTGAGTCCCTTTCCGAATCGCACCGCCGCATCGCGGAGGCGGTGGCGGCGTTTGAGCAGGAGGAGCGTCCGGCTTTTTTGCCGGACCTGACGCGGGTGCTGAAACTGGCGCAGCAAAGCAGTCTCACGCGGTCGCTCGGCGTCATGGTGCGCAATGGTTTCATCCGGATTCATGGCCGCCCCGTAGGCGGGCAGCGGCGGGCGCAGGTGATCCAACTGACGGCGAAGGCGCGGCACGCGCTCGGAATCGGCGGGCTGCCGCTGCTGGGGAGCATCCCGGCGGGCCTGATCTCCGAGGCGGTAGCCCAGGCGGAGGAAATGGTGGATCCCGGTGCCGTGTTGCCATGGCGGCCAGGCGATTTTTTGCTGCGGGTGCGCGGGGATTCCATGACCGGTGACGGGATCCTGAACGGCGACCTCGTGCTGCTGCGCCCTAACATTGAAGTGCCGCACGGTGCCATCGCGGCGGCCTGTGTGGGAGAAGAACGTGAAGCGACGCTCAAGCGGGTGTTCTTCGAACAGGATCGGGTTCGTCTGCGCGCCTCTCATCCGGCATATCCTGACGTATTGGTGCCAGGGGCCGTTATTTCGTTTGCCGGGGTTTTCAAAGGACTCATCCGCCATGCAGCCGGCACTTAATCCCGGCCCGGCGTTCGCCCCCGCACCTCCGGGGCTGAAAGCGTTGCGGCAACTGCTGGCGGAAAAGTTTCCGGCAGCGGAGCGCAGGGCGCAGGGGCACATGGCCACGGGCATAACCTCGCTGGATGCGTCCGAGGGCGGGCTGCGCTGCGGTGCGGTGACGGAACTGACCTCCACGCCGGCCAGCGGGGCGCTGTTCATTCACCGGCTCCTCGAGAAAACCTGTGAGGATAAATCCTTCGCGGCACTGGTGGACACGGGCGGCACGTTCGATCCTGACAGTTGCGCCGAAGCCGCCCTCGCCCGCCTGCTCTGGGTGCGCTGCAAAGATGCCGCCCTGGCGGTAAAGGCCGCGGACCTCCTGCTGCGCGACGGCAATTTCCCGCTGCTGCTCATGGATTTTCAAAGTTTGCCGCCGGGGCAGTTGGGGAAAGTGCCGGCCAGCACATGGCACCGGTTTCAGCGGCTGGTGGAGCAGACACCGCTCGTCTTTATTATCCTGACAAGACAGCGGGCCGTGGAGAGCGCGCAGGTGAGGATCACGCTGCACAACCGCTGGACGCTGCAGGCGCAGCGCCTCAGCAGGAAAGAACTGGTCTCCCATCTGGAAGCCCGCGTGTCCCGGTGCCGCGCCGCCGGCCCGCAGCGGGAGCCCCTCCATTCCCGCACCGCATGAACTGCCGCCATGTACGCCGCTCTCTACCTGCCATCCTTCCGGCTGCAGGCCGCCCTGCGGCTGCACGGGGATGGATTGCCCGCAGGGCCGATGGCGCTCGTGGACGGAGATGAAAAGAAAAGCCTCATTCTTGAAGTGAATGCCGCCGCACAGCGGGCGGGCGTGCAGCCCGGCATGCCGGTGCCGCGGGCGATGGCACGCTGCGAACAATTGCTCGTCGTCCTGCGCATTCCGGCCGCGGAGTCATCCGCCCAGACCGCGCTGATGCAGACCGCGTATGCACTATCGCCGGAAATCGAACCCACCGCGCCCGGCCTCTGCACGCTGCGGCTGCGGCTGACGCCTGACAAAGATCCGGCCACTGCGGGAGCACGGGCGGTGATACTGCTGGAACAGGCAGGGCTGAAGGGGCAGGCCGGCCTGGGACCAAATCCCGACCTCGCCTTCCTCGCCGCGCGACGCGCCCGGCCGGTGCTGGTGGTGACGGAACCGTCCGCCTTTCTCGATGCATTGCCTGTTAGTGTACTGCGCCCGCCGCCTCACATTCTGGAACTGCTGCACGACTGGGGTATTCATACCCTGGGGCAACTGCGCACCCTGCCGCGTGCGGACCTCGTGGACCGGCTGGGCACGGCAGCGGGCCGGCTTTGGGAGCAGGCCACCGGACAGTCGTGCCGGCCGCTGCGACTGGTGGATCCGCCGCGGGAGTTTGTGGAGACGTACGCGTTCGAGCATGAGGTGGACACTCTGGAACCCCTGTTGTTTCTGCTGCGCCGGTTTCTCAATCACCTGACACTGCGACTGCACTGCATGGGCCGTGTGGCGGGAAGCATGATACTCATCCTGACACTGGAACGCGGAGAATCCCATGAACGGTTTTTCAGTATTCCCTCACCGGCGGCCGATCCGGAAGTGCTCTTCCGGATTCTGTTCACGCATCTGGAATCGCTGCGCCTTGAGCTGCGTCCGGTGGGCCTCACGCTTCGGCTGGAGCCGGTGCTGCCGGCGCGGGATCAGTTCCAGCTTTTTGAAACGGCCCTGCGCGATCCCAACAAGCTGGGCGAGACCCTGGGACGGCTCTCGGCCCTGGTGGGAGTGGAAAACACCGGCACCTGCGTGCGGCTCAATACTCACCAGCCGGATGCATGGCGGCTGGAAGCACCGCAGTTCCAAAAGTCTCCGCCCGCAGCGCCGCTTCCCTCCCTAACCGGCCTGCCGCTGCGGCGGTACCGGCCCGCACTGCACGCGGAGGTGTGCGTTGGGGACGGCACGCCGCGGCATGTGACCTCGCCCGCAGGGCGCGGCGGTGTAGTGGCCGCCATGGGACCACACCGGTCTTCCGGTCAGTGGTGGGAAGGCGGTTGGACCCGTGAGGAATGGGACGTGGAACTCCATGACGGCACGCTGCTCCGGCTGGCCTTCGTGACCGGTGGCTGGGTCGTGGAGGGGCTCTATGAAATACCGGCAGTTCAGGCAGTTCCGGGCTTCCAGCCGCGCGTGGTGTCATGAGCGCTTACGTCGAACTCCACGCCCGCAGCGCCTTCAGCTTTTTGCGCGGCGCTTCCCAGCCGGAATCCATGGCCCGGCAGGCCGCCGCCCTTGGGCTGCCAGCCCTGGCGCTGTGTGATCGCGACGGTCTTTATGGAGCGCCGCGGCTTTTCTCCGCGGCAAAAGAACATGGGATTCGTGCCATCGTGGGCGCGGAACTGACGATGGAGGACGGCGGCGTTATTCCCGTGCTGGCGGAAAACCGCGCTGGCTATCAAAACCTCTGCCGCCTCATTACGAAAGCAAAACTGCGCGGCACCAAACAGCACGCACCTGTCTGCTGGGCGGACCTCCCGGAATTCGCCGGCGGACTGATCGCCCTAACCGGCGACGAGGAGGGGCCGGTGCGCCGGGCGCTCGCCGCAGACGACCGCGCAGCGGCCATGGCCGCGGCGAACAGAATGACGAACATTTTCGGGCCGGGCAATGTTTACGTGGAAATGCAGCGTCATCTCCGGCGCGGTGAGGAGCGGGAACTGGATGCGCTCGCGGATCTGGCGGAAGCGGCGCGGCTTCCGCTGCTGGCGACGAATGGTGCCTGTTATTCCCTGCGCGAAGAGCGCCCAATGCTGGATGTCTTCACCTGCGCCCGGGAGCACACCCATCTCGATGCCGCGGGGCGTTTGCTGAGCCTGAACGATGAGCGGCATCTGAAACCCGCGGGGATCATGCAGCGGTTGTTCCACGACCGGCCGGAAGCGGTCAGCAATACTCTGAGGATCGCGGAGCGCATTGACTTCACGCTCGAAAACCTTGGTTATGAATTTCCCCGTTTTGAGGGCATGTCTCACGAAGAGATGGATGCCTTCCTGCGGGAGCGCACCTGTGAGGGAGCCCGGGAACGTTATGGCGACGGGTTTGGTGAACGGCACCGGAAGCAAATTGATCACGAACTGGAACTCATCTCCCGGCTCGGATTCAGCGGCTATTTTCTCATCGTCTGGGATTTGGCCCGCTACTGTCGAAACAACAATATTCTCATGCAGGGCCGGGGCAGCGCCGCCAACAGCGTGGTTTGTTATTCCCTGTGCATCACCGCCTGCGATCCCATCAAATACAAACTGCTCTTCGAGCGCTTCCTCAGCGGTGAGCGCAAGGCATGGCCGGACATTGATCTCGATCTTCCCAGCGGCGACAAACGCGAACAGGTGATTCAGGAGGTTTACCGCCGGTTTGGCAGGCATGGCGCGGCGATGACCGCCAACGTGATCACCTGCCGGGGCCGCAGTGCGATGCGGGAGATCGGGAAGGCGCTGAATTTTCCGGAGGAAGTGCTCACCCGGTTTTCCAGTCTCTTCGCCAGCGGTGATTTCCCTCACACCCTGGAACTCCAGGCGCAAATGGCTCAGGCCGGCATTCCTGCGAATCACCCGCGTCTCGCTGCGGCCGCGGAGCTTTATTCCAGGATTCGCGGCCTGCCGCGTCATCTCGGGCAACACAGTGGAGGCATGATTATCTGCCAGGATTCCCTGAGCAGTTTCCTCCCGCTGGAGAACGCCTCCATGCCCGGGCGTGTGGTGGCGCAGTGGGACAAGGACGACTGTGCGGACCTTGGCATTATCAAAGTGGATCTGCTCGGGCTTGGCATGATGGCGGTGCTCGAAGACACGATCACGCTTTGCGCTGCCCGCGGTCAGCCGGTGGATATTGCAAAGCTTCCCGCAGATGATCCTGCCGCGTATGATGCCCTGTGCGCGGCCGATACCATTGGAGTCTTTCAGGTCGAAAGCCGGGCGCAAATGGCCACGCTGCCGCGGCTGAAGCCGCGAAGGTTTTATGAACTCGTGATCGAAGTGGCCATCATCAGACCTGGTCCCATTCAAGGCGGCATGCTGCAAATGCTCCTGGCGCGAAAGGCCGGTAAAGAGGAGATTACCTATTTCGGCAGGCAGGCCAGTGAGGTCCCCCCGGAACTCTGCGAAGTATTGGAGAGGACATGGGGCGTGACCCTTTTTCAGGAACAAATTCTCCGGATCGCCATGATTCTGGCCGGCTTTACCGGAGGGCAGGCGGAGGAATTGCGCCGGGCGCTCAACTTTAACCGGAACGATGAACGCATGAACAAAGTCTGCGCCAAACTGCGCCAGGGCATGGAGGAGAAGGGGCACGGAGCCGCCTTCATAGATGAGGTAGTCAAAGCAGTATCGTCATTTGCGGTTTATGGCTTTCCGGAGAGTCACGCCATCAGTTTCGCCATGCTGACCTATGCCAGCGTATGGCTCAAGGTGCATCGCCCGGCGGAGTTCCTCTGCGGGCTGCTCAACAATCAGCCGATGGGATTTTATTCCCCCGCCACACTTGTGCAGGACGCCAAAGCGCACGGCGTCAAAATCCGCCCAGTGAATGTTATGGAAAGCGAATGGCGATGCACCGTCCTGCCCGGCCTCAGCGTCCTCCTCGGGCTGTGCTATGTCCGCGGCCTTAAGCAGGAGGACGGCGGGCGCGTCGTCGCGGAACGCGGGAAGACGCCATTCCGCTCGCTCACCGATTTCCGGCTGCGTACGGGCCTGTCCAAAACACCCCTGCGGGCGCTTGCCAAAACAGGAGCGCTCAACGGGCTCGCGGAGCATCGCCGCGATGCGCAGTGGAAAGTGGAACTGCTCATGGAGACCGGCGACCTCTTCGCTGGCATTGAGCATGCAGAGGAAACGTCGCTGCAGATGATGACCCTGCCCGAGCGCCTCCATGCCGACTACACCGGCACCGGCCTGACAACCGGGCCGCATCCGATGAAACTCATCCGCTCCACAATTCCTCATGTCAGCCGCGCCGCTGATTTGCCTTACATTGGCAACGGCAAGCGCGTCGTCATCGCCGGGCAGGTGATCTGCCGGCAGCGTCCGGGAACTGCCCGGGGCTTTGTATTCATCAGCCTCGAGGACGAAACCGGCATCGCCAATGCCATCGTGACTCCCGCCATCTTCGAAGCCAACCGGCTGGTGATCACCCGGGAGTCGTTTCTGCAAATCACCGGAATTCTCCAGCACGAGGAAGGAGTCATCCATGTGAAGGCCGGACGCATTCGCCCGCTGGATGCTCCTGTCGCCGCGACGCTGCCTTCGCACGATTTCCGCTGATAGACCCGGGGTCGTTCCTCCGGCCATGCCTCTCGTCATGGAGCATGGCGAGTGGCCGCATGACGGAAACTTCCTCACCGCGCCGGCAGCCGAAGTGAGGCAGGAACCCGGGAAGCCCCGGGCGCAGGAGCACTCCCGGAATCATTTTTCCGGGCTGAAGCAATTTCTTGCACGGCGGAGATTCCGTCCTTTGGTGGCTCACGCATGACTCGACTCACCCAGCCTCAGCGCGAAGCTCTCATCGAATTGCTCTGCCTCGCTATTGCCACAAACCACTGCGATTCACCGGCCCAGGAAGTGGCGATGCACCGGGCGCTGAAAAAGCTCGGCTGGGGTGATGCCGCCAAACCGCAGGCGTTCTTCCTCGCGAAGGCTCTCAACGAAGCCCGTGAAATCATAGATGATGAGAAGTGCGTGGTTACGTTCATCGCGAGCCGCACGGCGCACTTTGAGACACCGCAGGAGCAGACGTCTGCGCTGGACCTCCTCATGCTGGTCCTGGAAATTGACGGCATGGATGAAGAGGAGGACACCTTCATCGCCCGCGTTCAGGCGGCGTTTGAAGTGTGAGGCATTCCGGAAAACAGAACCGCCGGCCGCAGGGGACCTGACAGCCGGCGGCAGGGTGGCTTCCGGTTTGCCGGAAAAATCAGCGTGAGGGAGGAGTGGCGAATCCGCCGCCTGCGGGAGTGGCGACAAATGGATCTGCGCGCAAACGGCGGTAGCTGTCGGTGCCGGCGTAGGGGCGCGGCGCGGTGCCGCGCTCAGCAAACACCGCCGCTCCGATGACACCCACATTCCGCGTTTCGCCGGTCTTTTGATTCGCATAGCCGTCAGCCACGCTGCCGAACTTAAAGGCCGCGACCTCGCTGGCGCTCGTGCGCCAGCCTTTAATTTCCCGGCGCTCACCTGGATCCAGCACGTAGCCGCGCAGCGAGAAACTGCCGGACTTGCCGGTGAGCACATCAAGGCCGTCCACTGTGGTGACGAATTCCATCCGGTGATTGCTCAGGTTTTCCACCTCCACGGAATAACGCTGCCCGTCTTCGCCAATGCAGATCAGATTCGAGCCTGACTGATACGCCGAAAGTGCCGCGCCGCGGTGATTGCGCAGGCCGACACGGAAGATGCCGCCGGCGTAGTCACGAAAGGAATTGCTGTAGCTCCAGTCGCTCCCCGCCATCGCCTGGGCTCCGGCGGTGTTATTATAGTAAAGCCTGGCCACGCCGACCGGTTTTCCAGGCTCACGCTCGAAAATAGTGGTGCCTACTTTGTCGTCTATCTTGCCACCCCATCCAGTGGACAGTCCGGTGCGGTCCTGCGCGGGGGCGCAGGCGACCATCGGAGAGGATGATGCCGGCCGGTCATTGCTGCGCGCCTCCCGCTTCATGACCGTGCCGTCGCTGCCAAAGGACGCGCTGCCAACGGGTTCAGTGTAAACCTGGCAATTACTCAGTGTAATAACGGCCAGGGCTGTGACGATAAGAGAGAGCAGTCGGCGAATCATGGAGTGTGCGGGTTGAAGTAATGATGCTAATTTCTCAGCATTAATTGCCGTTCGTCAAATTTTTTCTGCTAATTTTTTTAGCAGTAACCACTTCGCGGGAGTTGACGAGCGGGAGTTGTTGCTTAAAACTTAGCACAACAAGAATCTATGACACCTGCCACCGAAAATCAAAACCTCTCCCGCCGCGAGCGCCAGATCATGGACGCGGTTTACCGTCTGGGCCAGGCGTCGGCGCAGGAAATTCAGGAGAACATTCCGGCACCGCCCAGCTATTCCGCAGTGCGCGCCCTGCTCGCCATCCTTGTGGACAAGGGGACGCTCAAGCATGATCGCGACGGACGGAAGTATATCTATAAGCCGACGGTCAGTCCGGATCGTGCCAAACGCAGCGCCCTCAAACGCCTGCTCACCACATTTTATGACAATTCCGCCGAGAAACTCGTCGCCGCCCTGCTTGATCCCGAAGACCTCAAACTGGGCGACCGGGAGATAGAGCGGATTCGCACCCTCGTTAATGCTCCGGGTGTTGAGGGGGATCAGTAATCGGTAATCAGAGTCTCTCTCATCCGCTCCCTTTCCACCGCCCCTCTTCATGAACTGGCCCCTTTTTTTCCTCGACCTCGCGATCCGCGGGCTCATCATTTCCTCGGTGGCAGCGTTCGCTGTCTGGAAATTGCGCGGGCGGAAACGGACCGTGGCGGCGGCTTTTGCACTGTGTCTGCTGCTCCTGCTGCCGGCGACTCTCCTGCTGCCGAGTTTCAGGGTGACGCTGCCCGGAGTGACCGCCGCGCTGGAGGAAGTGCGGAAGGAGCCCGCTTCATGGGCCATGCCCATCATGATCTGGAGCATCGGTTTCCTGCTCATTGCCGCACGGCTGCTGCCCGGCTGGATGCGGCTCAGGCAGTGGCGGAATATGTCCGCGCGGGCCACGAACATGCGGCTGCTCGCGGAGACACGCGAAGCCGCCCTGACACTTGAACTGCACCCGATTCCGGAAGTCAGGCTGTCGGATTTCCGCACCATGCCCGCCGCGTGCGGCGTCTGGCGCGGCACGGTTTTTCTGCCAAAGGACGCACTCAAATGGACGACCGAACAGCTTGGTATGGTCCTGCTGCACGAACTGGCACACCTCAAGCGCCGCGATCCCGGGATGCAGGCGCTGAGCCACCTCGCCTGCGCGCTGCACTGGTTCAATCCACTCGTGTGGATGCTCCACCGCACCTGGCTGCGGGAGCGGGAAATGGCCACCGACGCACTTGTCCTCAGCACCGGGGTAGCTCCGCGCGGCTATGCGATGCATCTTGTGGATATCGCGGAAAAATTCCGCACCCTCCTGCCCCGTCCCCTGCCCTCCGCCGCCATGGCCGGTCCGGGCCTCGAACAGCGCGTGAGGCACATTTTGCAATACGTTCCGCGCCCTCCCGGCGGCCGCCGGGGCATGGCGGTCGCGATTCTCTTCACGGCCGCGGGACTGGTCACCGCCGCCGCCACTTTTCTGCCCCGCCCGCTCACACCGCTGCCCGGCACGCCGGAGGAGAAGGAAGTCGAGACGCGCCTTGCCGCCGACCCGTTCCCTGCCCAGCCGTAGGAATTTTCCGACCCGGAGAATTTTCCTCGCCATCTGCACCACGGTTCCTACCATGACGGCGCATGAAAATACTCCTTTCCTCCGCTGTCGCCGCCGCCGTCGTCCTCAACTGTCCCGCCCGCGCGGATGAAAAGCCTGCGCCGGGCACGCAGACGGCGCAATCACTTGAGGTCGCCGATGACAAAGGCGGCAAGACCACGATCCACTATTGGCTCGCCCTGCCGCCGGCCTCCGAAGCAAAACCCGCCGGGGGCTACCCGGTCATGTTTTTCATGCACGGTTCCGGCGAGCGCGGAGACAATCTCCAGCAGGTAAAGCAACACGGCCCTCCGAAACTCGTGGGGACAAAGCCGGAACTGAACAAGTTCATCATCGTCTCGCCACAGTGCCCTAACGGTCGCTGGTGGGACATCGTTGCGCTCAAGGGCCTCATTGATCACACCCTGAAGACGCAGCCGGCGGACAAAGACCGCGTCATCCTCACCGGCCTCAGCATGGGCGGCTACGCGACGTGGGGCCTGCTGGCGGCACATCCTGATCTTGCGGCTGCCGCCGTGCCCATCTGCGGCGGCGGTGATCCGGAAAAGGCTGAGAAATTCAAGAACGTGCCGATTCACGTCTATCACGGCTCAAAAGACGAAGCTGTACCCCAAAAGAAGAGCGACGAGATGATCGAGGCACTGAAGAAAGCCGGAGGCAAACCGGAATACACCATCTTCCCGGATGCCAGCCACGATTCGTGGACCGCGGCCTATGCCGATCCGAAACTCTACGAGTGGATGCTCGAGCAGAAGCGGGCAGCGAAGTAAGGAGCGCGATTCCCCATGACCCTGCGGCTGTCAGGCAAGTTGAGTGTTTCGGCTGCGTTCCTGCTCGGCTTTGCCGGCATTGCCTTTGCGCAAAAGCAAAACCCGGCCCCCGCGCCTGCATCTGCGAAAGAAGCCCCTTCCGATCTCACCGCTCCCGAGCTTCTCAAAGAAGGCCGTGCGGCATTTGACGCGCAGGACTTTCCCAGGGCCGAAAAGCACTTCGAGCAACTCCTCGCCGACTACGGGGAGAATCCTGAAGTCGCGCCGCTGGCGGACGAGTGCCGGCCCATGCTCGCGATGTGCAAGGTGAAGGCGAAGGGGTTCGAGGAAGCGGTCGCATTGATAGACGCCTCCCTGAAAAACGCGAAACTTCCGGCGGCCGCGCGCGAGGAATTGCAGTTCTGGCGCGGCATTTGTCTGCTGCAAACAGGCGAGATCATGCCGGCGCAGGAGCAGTTCGGTGAATACTACGCCAACGAAAAGCACGACCGCACCCGCCGCTTCGAAGCCTTCCTGCTCTTCGGCACCGGCTACATTCAGCTCGAGGACTACGGCGGCGCCGCGGATTTTTTCAGCGATCAGATTCCCAAGCTGCCGCCGGACCAGACGGAAGTCGCGGGCCGTGCCACCGTGCTTCTCTTGCATTCGCTCATCGAAGTGGGGCGCGATGATGAAGCGCTCACTCTCATTCGCCGCACGTTTCCGAAACTGCAGAGCGTCACCCAGGTCGTTTCTTTTCAAATGCTCACGCTGTCGCTGGGTGCACAGTTGCTCGCGGACGACAAACACTACGCGGCAATCACGTGCCTCAACCGCCTCTGGTCGCGCGACCGGCTGCTCAAGCACCAGCAATCGCAACTCGATCAATGGAAGCAACGCCGCGATCTGTTGAAAAAGGAAGGCGCGAAACGCGAGGCCCTCGTGTTTCAAATCGAAGGCATTATCACGCGCATCGAACGTGAGTTGGAGACGTTCATGAAGATCGAAAGCTACGATGCCGCGCTCAAGCTTCGCCTGGCGCAGGCGTTCATGGGCCTGCAGCGCTGGCGCGAGGCCGGCATGATCCTGGACGCAGCGGCGGCCACTCTTGAACCGGACAAAACGGTGGAGCAGGCGGCCATCACGGCCATTGATTGCTGGCAGCAAACGGGAGACAACGCGCGCGTCATCGCGGCAGCCGACCGCTATCTTAAAACCTACAGCGAGCACCGCCGCGGAGATCATGTGCCGGACGCCCTCTTCGCCAAAGGTGAGGGCCTGCGCGGCGAAGGCCGGCAACTGGAGGCGGAGAAGGAATTCGGCGACATTGCGAACGACTGGCCGCAACTGCCCATTGCCCCGCGCGCCATGCTCATGGGCGGCATTTGTCAGATGGAACGCGGCCAGAGCGATACGGCGCTGATCACGTTCGAAGCCCTGCGGAAACGATTTAAGAAGGGCCCGTTGCATGAGGACGCGATGTTCTGGGAAGCCATGAGCCTGAGCCTTGAGCGCCGTTACGATGAAGCGATGCAGCGAATCGCCGTGTATCTGGAGGCCTATCCGAAAGGCCGTTACTCGCCCGCCGCGGAATTCGAGAAAGCCCGGTGCCTGCACAATCAAACGAAACACGCGGAGGCGGCGGTCCTCTTCCACGCGTGGCTGAAGCAGCATCGCGGTGATCGTCAGGAGAATGAAGCGCGGCTGCTGCTGGCGGAATCACTGATGGCCGGTGGAGAGATGGAGGCCGGCCTGAAAATGCTGGCCGAAATTCCCGCAGACGATCCGAAACTGTGGGAAGAGGCGCAGTTCAAACGCGGCGAGGCGCTGCGGAAGCTCGGTGATCAGGAGAAGGTGCGGGCGCACTACGAGCACTTCATCAAAGAACAGCCACGCAGCCGGCGTCTCGCAGAGGCGGCCATGTGGCAGTCGCGCGCCGTGCAAAAGCTGGGCCAGCCGGAGGCGGCGCGGGAACTGGTGTGGACCACGATCGGGAAAGCCGGGGACGATCCGGCGAATGAGGGCGTGGAAGATCTGCTTGGCGGCCTGACAAAACTTTACCGCGGCCCGGATGAACTGCGGCATCTCACCGGCGCGCTGGAGGAAAAGGCCGCCGCGGCGCGCAAAGCCGGAAAGAAAACCCTGGCACTGCGACTGACGTGGGCGGAAGCGAACGCGGTGCGTCCGCACTCGGCGCTCCAGGCGCAGAACCTCTGCTGCAGCCTGGCCGACCTCATTGATCCTGCTGCGCACCACCCACGCATGATTGCCGACTGCGCAGACGCATGGCGCGAAGTGAAG
>JANNVM010000170.1:0-4175 GCA_031414455.1 Verrucomicrobiota bacterium | reverse complement strand
TGCAGCGGTTGGCGGCGGAAAAGGTGATTTGCGATACGACTGCCGTTGCGGTATTTCAGAATCAAGTCCCCACGGCAAAGGGGCACGCTTCCCGATTTCCTGCCGCGATGCGGCGGCGAAGTGTGTCGGCTTTTCTTGCCGGAGCACCGTCGTGTTACGGTCTGCTTTGTTCCTGGAGGGGGCGCGCCAGATGACGGGCAGGATCATGGCACCGGCTGTTGAGAAGTGGTAGCCAGCGCTCTCGTTATCTGCATACCAGCCCGTCGAACGGCCGGGAAACTTCCACGGAACGGGGGGCCGTGAAACGGGTCCTGTGCCAGGTCTCCGGTGAATAGAGGGACACCGCGGGCATGGTATGAGCATTACCAAGTGCCTTAACAACGCAACCTCGCCTCCTCTGTTCTTATGAATACACCCACTACCGTACATTCCGCTTTCCTTCACCCTCCGGACTCACTCAGCGATTCAGCGGCATGCTCCGTAAATTGCGGGATTGAAAAAGTCCTCCGACAGGCGGAACAAAGGATTCAAGAGACCGGCCAAAGGTGCAGGACCGCAGTGCGCAAAAACCCGGGACGGTCTGTTTTGATTGCCGCTGCCGGCGGTTATGTATTCAACAGACTGCCGTTCGCTTCTCTACTTGCCGTCGGGGCAAAATTGGCGTGGGCCTGCGCGCCGCCGACTCTAATCGCTTTGGGTGTCTGCCGCGCGGCCGAATATTGCAGGGCTAAAGACCGGAAAATCGCTGACCAGGGCGCTACTGCGGAAGTTGACGATATGAACCGGATGCGCGTGACCGGCGCCTGAGTGCGGGCGCATCGCTCCCCCTGCTTCCCCTTTACCTTTCTGACGCTGATCATTTCCCCGGAGGTGCCGGAATCCCTGCTAAATCGAACAGCCCCGCAGATCTTTGACAGTCGTGCGGGGCTCTCCTTTAGGGCACGCGGCGTTGTGGGGACACGACGCGTTATGGCAAAGTGTTCCTGGTTAGCCTGGGTCGCGCGGACCGCGATGCTGGCCGTGTTTGCGCGGCTGATCGGTGCGCTCAGCGGGCATGACAGGAGCCCGGGAGCCGGTCGTCCGGTGGACGGTGTCCCGTGCCAGTTGACGGCGGTCGGGATCAGGGTTGCCGGAAGGCTTGTTCGACGGAGGGGCGGGGCGCGCTGGTTTCATGGGGTTGCGGGTTCCGTGGTTTGAGAGGTTCTTGCGATGAGGTGACGCGGCTCAATCAACCGGAGCGCGAGATGCCGGGCTTTCCTCAGCCCGCGTTTCGGCAGGCGTCGGCGGGTGAGCGTGTAATCTTCCCTCTGCGGCGAGGTCCATCCTGCGGGGCTGAGATTCTCCGGGGATAGTTTCGTTAGTCATGGGGAAAAGTCGTGGCGGGGTGTGAGACCGCGGGATTGTATCTTCGTTCCAGGCATCGTATGCACAGTGCGTAGTGGATTCTGTTTTAAGCCTCACTGCCGATACGGTTTTCATAGCAACACGAGCGTGATGATGACCGCGGCTTCTATCAGTGCCATGAGGCAGACCAGCCGGGCGAGTTTGTGACTGGCAATGGGCACGGCGGGGGAGGAAGTGGTCGCAAGCATAGGATGATTGGGCGGGTTTACATTGGTTCCCCTGCATCAGCCGTACCCGTTTGCGGACGGGGCCCGGAATGGCTGCTGTCTGCTCAATAAGCCCGAACCCGAGGACCTGCCGTGCGGATTGCATGCTGGATCGCCGGTGCGGCGGGGGGTGCCGGCATGGTGCGTCTCGTGCAGTTCACAAAGCATGCATCCGATTTCAATTTCCCCCGTCCCGTCGCGGGAGCCGCGTCCGCCCTGCACGCCGCGCGAACGCCTCAACCCTTTCCCCCGCCCGGTGCACTGGCCCTCTGTGGAGGGTTGGCTTCCCGTAGCGGAGGAAGCCCTTCGCACCGCTCATGCTGCCCACTGCGGGGCGATGGCCCTCAAAGACCGGCCGCTCCACCGGGACGCCGTCCGCTTTCTGACACGGAGGGCGGAGATGCTCGCTCACCTCATTGACTCGCTCGCCATGGAAAGCCGCTGTGAGGACCATCTCCGTCGAATGACTGAAGAGGAGGTGCTTACCGGTCTGAGCGAAGCCGAAGAGCGGCTCACTGCCAAAGTCCGGTCACTGCTCGCAACCCGGGGACTCAAACTACAGATCGTTAAACTGCTTGAGCAGGAATGCATCCTCAGCCAGGCCAGCCGGACTCAAATCAAGCTGGCGCAGATGGCACAGAAGGCAGCGGTGCCGGAACCGGTGGCGGTATAGATGCTCCGAATCGGAGGATAAAGCGCGCCCGACAGCGCCGGTGCGCGGCCAGGACGCAGGTCGCCAGCTTCGCCTGACAGAGATCCGGTCAAGACACAGATCCGGCGGCGTGGAGGCCTGGCGCGGTTCGTGCAACGAGGCATTTCATGCACCCATGGTCCGCTCCCGGGCCAGAGGGTGATCCCATTGAACCAATCCCCCCCCCAAACCGTGAAACGAAAACAAAAATCGATTATTCGCATCCTTGCCTGCCCCATCCTCCTGTGGACGCTGCCCGGGTCCATTCTCCTTGCACCCGCTGGATTCGGGATGTTAGCCTGTGCCGCAGCAGAAGCCGAAGACGACGGCGCGGAAGTTCTCACCCGCGGTCCGGTCCATGAGGCCTTTGCCGACACGGTCATTTTCAAACCCACATCCGGGCTTCGCGTACCGAAGGTGGCTCCCGCGGCCATTGAAGAGTTGCCGCCCGATCAGCGGCCGGACGGCAACAATGTTTCCTGGATTCCGGGCTACTGGGCATGGGAAGATGACGGAAATGAATTTCTCTGGGTCAGCGGGATCTGGCGTAATCTGCCGCCCGGCCGGCAGTGGGTTCCCGGTTACTGGCAGGAGTCCGGTCAGGAGTATCAATGGACTTCCGGCTACTGGGCCGATGCCGCCGCGGAGGAAGTGGAGTACCTGCCCGAGCCGCCCGCCAGTGTGGACGCCGGACCTAACATCGAACGGCCATCGCGGAACTCCATTTGGATTTCCGGTTCGTGGGATTGGAATCAGAACCGCTATCGGTGGTGCCCGGGCTACTGGGATGCCGCACAGCCCGACTGGGTTTGGATGCCGGCTCACTACGTGTGGACGCGTCGCGGTTATATTTTTGTGGACGGATACTGGGACTACGCTGTGGCCCGCCGCGGGATGATCTTCGCCCCCGTCCGGTTCCGGGGAGATTACTACGCCCGCCCGGACTACTACTACCGCCCAAGCACGGTAATCAGCCTGGCGGTGTTCGCCAGTCACCTGTTCCTCCGGCCCGTTTCCCGGCACTATTACTTCGGCGACTACTATGAGCCGCAGTACCGCCGGTCGGGTTACTACGCCTCGTACTCCTACTATTCCGGAGGTTACGGTTATGACCCTATCTTCGCGCATCAGCGCTGGATCCATCGCGACGATGACCGGTGGGAACGCCGCCGGGAGGAAAACTTCCGTTACTATCGGGACAACCGCGACGAGCGCCCGCCGCACACGTATGCGGCGCTGGCGACCTTCGCCTCGCGGAAAGACAAAGGCCGCCGGGAAGATGGGCGCCGCGAAGACATGACCATTGCCGCACCGCTGGCGCAGTTAGTGTCCAGCAAGGAAAGCACGATAAAGTTTAAGCCGGTGGACGACGCTGAGAAGGAAAAGTTTGCCGGTCGCGGACGGGAGATCCGGAAGTTTGGCGAACAACGGCGGGAACTCAGCAGCAAGGGCGATGCCGCATCTGATAAAGGCAAGGCGGACAAGATTGAGCCCGTCCGGGTGAAACTCCCGAAGTCACCGCTGGCAGCCCTGGCCACGGAGAAACCGGCCGCGGAGGATACCCCGCCGAAACGCCCGGAGGTGAAACTTCCCGACGACAAAGCGGACATCACACCCGGGCCTGGTGTCGATCCGAAGAAGGCACCGAAAACCAAGCCCGGGGATGAACCGCGGCGCGGGAACAAGAACGACAAAGGCGACAAGGTGCCCAAAGACCGTCCGGGCTCACCCGGGGATGATCAGCCAGGGAAAAAGCCGAAAATGAAACCCGGAGATCAGCCAGTGCCCGAACCGAATGCGGACCCGGCGGATCCAAAGCGGGAACCAAAGAAGGATCCCAAAGCGGACCCCAAAGACACACCGCGGCGGGAACC
>JANNVM010000169.1:0-15409 GCA_031414455.1 Verrucomicrobiota bacterium | reverse complement strand
AAGTTGAAATTCACGCCCGCGGTGAACGCCGCGCCGGTGCAGTCCACCGCACGCGAACCGATGTTTTGCAGTTCGATGAACTCGAGGGTCGCGCCATCGGGATCGGGCGGGTGGTAGTGGATTTCGCTGAGCACGAGATTCGCCGCACTGGCGGCTTCAGGGCCGTTATTGGTGACGGTGACCGTGTCATTGCCCACTGCCTGGCCCTGAATGTTAAGTGCGGTGACCGAGATCACATTCGCCCCGCCCGCGAGCGGCACCGTGACTTGCCATGCGCTTCCGCCGGTCCAGGTGACTGGCAGGAGTTCCCCGGTGGCGTCCAGCCGGATGGCATCCACATCGATCCAACCGCTGCCGGCGAGGGTCGCGGACGATTGATTCACGGCAAAGTTAGCGCCGCCATTCGTAGTAATGACAAAGCTCACGGCCGGATGCTGCGCGGTGATTTGTCCGAACACGTAGGCGCGGCGGTTCGCAACCCACTGCTTGAAGTTGAAGGCATAGCCAGGCTTCTGCGCGGTGTTGCTCAGCGCGGTGATGAACGGATCGAGGTAGTCGTTGCGGAAGCCGGTCTGGCAGAGGTTTTGCAAATGCTTGCAGAAGAGCCGGCGGTTCTGCGGCAGCGCCACAATGGCAGCCACGCGGTGTGTGCCGGGTCCGAAGATATTCGCGTTCGTCGCATAGTAGAATGCATGATCCTGATCCCACGGCAGAAGCATAACACGGCCATCGGACGGACGGGCATAGAACATGATGTTGTGTGCGAGCCCCTGATTATAGGTATCAGCGAGGCCGGTGAGCGCATTCATGGCGAGCACGCGCATCCAGTTGTCGGTGTCGATCGCCGCAAAGCTGTTCGCATAGAGCGATGCCGCAGAGGAGTCGAACGCGCTGCACATGTTCATGATGCGGCTGAAGTCGTCGCGATCCGTGTGATTCTGCAGCAGATAAGTCATCCGATAGCTGTCTGCAGATAAGCCGAGGCTCTTGATGTCGAGATCCCGCACCTGGTTGTACGTGTTTTTCAGGCTCTCCGGATTCCCGTCCACCGTCGTTGTCGGGTAGTAGATCAGCTCCTGTTTGTAGAGCGAGCCTTCGGCATCGCTCCCGTCAAAGATGCTGTCGAGGTAGTTGTTGTTGAAACGCGCCAGCTTAAGCTGGGCGAGCCGGTTGTAGGCGGGCAGCGGTGCCTGAAACCAGCAGATGTCATCGTAGCTCGCCGGCACCTCCCCGGCCCGGTTGGCGATGGTTTGATAGAGCATTTCATTCACGCTCGGCCCGATAGTGTTCTCCAGCCAGCCGGTGCCGTCGCCGCGCGGCATGTTAAAGGCGCCGTCAATGACGATGCTGTTATGCACACCGCGGAACGGCTGATGCGCGCCCATGCTGATGTTCCATCCGGCGCGCGGCCCCTGACGTCCGTAGGGTGCGGCGCGGAGGCGCACGCCGGCGTCGTAATAAACATCACGCTCGCCGTCAATGACCGTGCAGCCCCAGCGGAAATTGCTGACACTTTGCAGCGGATCGTGCAGCGCATTCGCATCCGCCGCGGTCATCAGGCAGCGGATTTTCGTGCGCACGCTCTGTGCCGCTCCGCCGCCGTCGCCGACGCGAAAGAGCACCCGGGAACCGGGCCCGGCAGCAGGGAAGAACGAAGACGCACCTGCTCCATCGGTCGTCTGAATGTAGAATTGCACCACGGCACCGTCCGCCTGCCCGGGCACGATGCCGTAAAAGCGTCCGCCGTTTTCGCCCGCCATGCCAGTGTTTTGCCATGCGCCGCTGTCCACACTGTAATGGAGCGTCGCGACGGCAATGCCGTCGGGATCGGAGATGTTGGCGCTGATGCGCAGCGGCACAGTGGCCGCTGGAATCACGGGCGAATGATGCAGGCGGTCGCAGGCGGGACCAATGTTCCCGACCCGCGCGCTGTTTACTGCGCCCGGCGTTCCGGTCGTTGCCGGTTGCTGGAGAATGGCCGTGCGGGCGCAGCGGTTCAGATAGAGCCGGCTGTTCAACTGCGGGCTGCCGCGGAGCCACCTTGCGCGATAGCTGATCTCGTAAGTCTTCGTCGTATTGATGACGCGGTTGCCGGCGTTGGTTGTGGCGCAGGCGTTGTAGGTATGCTCCATCTCCGCGGTGGCCACGATTTTGAGCACTTTGCCAGGACCATCAGGATCATTTACCACCGTACTCAGCTTGTGTGTCCCGAGACACCGCCACTTCAGCGGAGCCTGACCGGCGGTATCGGACTCGAACGTGCCGTTTTGAATGAGTTGCACGGGGGTGCCGTCAGGGTCTTCCGTGACGCGAACGTCATCCACGAGCACTTCACCGGAGTCGGGCATTCCGAAAAGAAACTCGCGCCAGGTGTCCGGGTTGTTCGTGTTCGGCGGCTCCGTTCCAGGGGCGCGATAGGTGATCGTCTGCCACGGAGCGGACTCATTGCTCGCCGCCCAGGATTCGGCGACTGCGTTGTCGGCTCGCGGGTCTTTGAGTTCCAAACTGACTCCGCCGCCGTCTGCAGCATCCGGCCAGCGTCCGCCGTCGGCCCACGCGACTTCATCGACGACGACATCTCCGGCATCGCGCAGCCGGAGACGCTCGCCGCCGTCGCTGAGACTGCCGTCGAGCTGGGTTTGATTCACCACCACGAAACCGCCGGCCGTCACGATGAGATTGGCGGGAAAGGTGTAGCTTGCTGCGTCTGTCAGCCGCCATCCGCCAATGTCCACATCCGCGGCGCTGTGGTTGTGCAGTTCCACGAATTCCTCCGCATTCTCCACATACGCAGCGGCCGGCACTTCGCTGCGATACTGCGGACGCTTGTGATAGAGAATTTCATTGATGACCACCGGGCCGGTGAGAACGGCGGGCGGCGGAGAAGAGGACATGTCATGCGAAACGAGCGCCAGCGCCGCATCCCAACCCGCGCCGGTGTCGCCGGCCGCCGCGCTCACTTTCACTGCCAACTGATGCGATCCGGGCGCGAGCGTGTGCGCGCTGATGAGCCGGTTGAGTGCTCCATTCTGTAGCGGTGCATGGACGACTTCGGTGCCATCCAGGAATATCCACGCCTCGCCGCGCAGCCGTCCGGTCAGCAGCAACTGAGGTGCGGTGATCCCGTTCGGCAGTACGAATGCCTTGCGAAAGAAATACACCGTGCGCGCCGGGAGGACCGTCGCCTGAGCCGTGCCCGCCACGCTGGCCGAGCCCAGAATGCCCGCGCCATAGCTCCAGCCCCCGTCCGGAAACCCCAACTGCGTCCACGCCGGCGGCGGAGCCGCGCCCGTTTGCTCATATTTCCAAACACTGCCCGCCGTGAACGCGATCCGTTGCGCCGGCGCAGCGGGAGCAGGGCCGACTGGAAAGTTTTCAGCACCCGGCGTTCCGCCTGCCTGCGCACTGACGGCCCAGCTTCGCGGCGGTTCGCTGGCGGACAGTGGCGAGCGCTTCGCCAGCGTAACGCCCGTTCCGTTAGGCTCAGGCGGCCACGCGCCGGTGTTGTCATAGCTCACACGATCCATGAGCCGCCCGTGCCGCGTGTTGAGGCGCAACTCCTCGCCGGCGTTGTCGAGAATCCCGGTGAACGGCCCGAGCGCCCCCGCGGGATTGCCTGCGGCATTCGAGACAACGAGATACGCCCCCGGCGGCAGCGTGGTTCCGTCAGGAATCGTGAAGTCCATGCCTCCTGCCAGCCGCCAGCCGCCGACATCCACCGGGATGCTGAACTGGTTGTGCAGTTCCACCCATTCCGGTCCTCCGCCGGACGGCGCGTAGTGGATTTCATTGAAGGTCACCACACAGTCGGGACTGGCGTGTGCTGCGGAAAGTGAGAGTGCCGCGGCGAAAACGAAGGAGAGGAGGCGCATAGCTCCAACGATTAGAACAAGCCCGGCAGTCAAAGGCCAGAAGTTCCGCCGGATATTTCGCTCTCCTTCCGACTCTTTGCCCGCTGACGGGAATTTTTTTCAAAACACTCCCGCCGCCTTCCGCCCGATCCAGAAGATCGCGAGAAGCCCTACCAGCGTGCCGGCCCATCCGGGGTGCGCCCAGATTTGCAGGCGGCGCTCAGTCATTTCCTCCCCGGGCAGTTTGGTGATAGCTTCGAGGACTTTGGCGGGATCGGCGACGTCGAGAAACTGACCGCGGGTGATTTGGGCGATCTCGCGGAGGACTTCGGGACGCGCGGGCGAGCCGCGTTTTTCGCGGCGGGTGCCCTGCACGGAGATGGTGGTCTCGAGGGCGGTGCCGGCCTCGGCACAGGTTAGGCGGACTTTGAAGTCGCCGGGCTCGTTCGGCGTGAACGTGCCGGTGAAGAGGCCCCAGGCTTCCGCCCCGGCGGGCAGCAGTCGCACGCTGGAGGGTTTACCGGTGGGGGAGACGAGTTGGGCGATGACCGCACCGTCACGCAGCGGTTCGCCGGTGACGCTCATAACGTTGGCGTTCAATGTCAGGGTGCCTCCGGTGCGCGGACGGTCAGGCGTGAAGAAGAGGCGCATCTTGTCGCCCTGCGCCATGTTCCGCTGATAGGACATCCATCGGGCGACCTGACCCCAGAAACGATAGTGATATTTATCTTCGACGCCGCGCCGCCAGCGCCATGCGCCGTCGGCTCCCATGAAAAGGATTTTGCCCGCACCATAGGTGCGCGTCACGATGAGCGGCACCCGGCCGAACTGATTGGTCTCCGAGGCGTGCGTGGCGAGGATTTCCGTGCCGGCCTTGGCGCGCAGCGCGGGCGCATACCACTGGAAGCCCGGCAGCGTGGACCAGACTTTGGCGCTGGCTTCCTCGGTATCTTCGAGTTTTGTCAGGAGACTTTGCGTGCCGGCTTCGGTGAGGACAAATTTCCCGGGAGTCGCCGTACCCCAGCCGCGGGGCTGGGCTTCGTCCCACACGACGGGCAGGAGTTCGGTAAGCTGGGTGGCGAGCAGCGAGGCGGTGTGGCCGCGCAAGCCGGGGAGAAAGACGAGGCCGCTCGCCTGGTCGCGCACCAGTTTCACAATGCTCGCGCACTGCTCCGCGGTGAGCTGGCCTTTGTCCACGCCCACATCGCCGAGGAAGATGACATCGTATTTCGTCAGTTCGTCGTCTTTGGGGAATTCTTTGACGTAGCCTTTCCCGGCTCCGACCGTGCCCACGTCAGGATGGAAGAGCAGGGTGCTCACTTCCACGCCGGGATCACGCTGGAGCGCGTTGCGCAGGTAGCGGTATTCCCAGCGCGGATAACTCTCGATCACCAGCACGCGAAGCTGCTCTTTGCGGATGTCGAGTTCGGCTTCGATTTTGTTATTTTCCACGTTTCGTTCCGCCCCGGTTTTGGGCACGCTGAGCGTGAGTTTCACTTTCCCGGGATCACCGGGTTTCCAAACGATGGCGTCCTGGAGCCGGCCCATTGCCGGTAGCGTGACTTCCTGGCGGATTTCCTGCCCGGTGGAAGTCGTCATGGTGACGCCCACGATTTCGTCACGCGGCAGCGCCGAATCTATCGAAAACGGAATGCGCAGCGGTTTGCCCGCGACGGCGAAGGTGGGCACGTCGAAACTGACGACTTCGATGTCCGGCAGCCGCGTGTCCGCGCCGGTGGTCACGGCCATGACCTGGACCCCGCGCATCCGCAACCGGGTGGCGGCCTGGGAGGGAGCCGAGCCCACATTCCAGTCGCCATCGGATGCCAGGACGACGGCGGCGAGCCGCGGCTGCTGTTCCAAAATGCGCTGCAGCGCCGCCTGCAGGTCCGTGCCTTCGACAGGCGTATCTTCACCTGACGAGAACGGTTCGATGACCACATCCATGCGCTGCCGCAGCGGATTCCACAGCGCCGGATCAATCAACGGCGCGGCGGCGTCCGTCCGCGACTTCGCCTCCGCCGCAGGATCGGCGGCGTTGATAACATCTCGTGTCTCCATGCTGCCGGAAGCATCGTAGAGCACCGCGACGACAGGCTTGGTGTCAGGCTTGAACGTCTCGCGCCATTCCGGCTGGAGCAGTGTAATCGCGATGCCGATGGCCACGAGCACGCGGAGAAATTCGAGAATGCCGATGGACCCGCGCCAGCCGGAGCGTTTCCATCCGATCATCGCCAGCACCACGACGACCGCCACGAATGTCACCGCCGCCGTCAGTGAAGCCTGCGTGTGCGTGAAGACGAGTTCGCTGGAGGAAGTGGTCATACCGCTACCTCCTTCATCGCGTCCGCCGGCTTCGTCGCCTGACGTTTGCCGGGCATGCAGAGGAGCGCTTCCAAAATCAGTGCGCCGGCCATGCACCAGAGGAACGTGCGCCAGACTTCGCTGGTCAGGCTCTTTTCGTTTTCAAGCGTGCGCTCAAGCAGCCGCCAGTCGAGGCCCGCGAACAGTTCATCCAGAGTGGGCTTGCCCAATGCCTGCGGCGCATCTTCACCGGCGGGGCGGTTGAGAGCGGTGAGGATGTCGGGCTTGCCGCTGACGGCGGCAGGCTTCTTCAGAACACCGGCGAGGAGAGGGCGATCAATGGTCAGGACGGTTTCGGGATTATCCACATCAAGCCGGGTCCACAGGCCGGGATCGTCGCCAAGGGCTTTCGGGCCTGAGGTGCGCTGCTGGGCATTGCCGAGTGAGGCGGCGCCTTCGTTAAGCGCCCGGTGCAGCATGGCGAAAAGCACGACACCGTCGCGGGCGAGGCTGCTGTTGCCGGGGCCGGGAAGAGTTGTCAGGAAATGCGCGGCGCGGCCGCCGTCGCCGGGTGTTTGCAGGAGAAGCGGAGCTTTGGCGGCGTTTTCGCCGAGACGCGCCAGGGGAACGTATTCGCCCTCCACGCCGCACCAGCGCTGGGCTTCGACGTCGCCGACGGGCAGGGCGGTACCGGCGCGGGTCGCGGAAAGCAGCCCGGCATCGCTGCGCCACCATTCGGCGAGCACGGGTTTGTCGGCGGCGGCGGCTTCCCACTTCGTCCAGCGGATGCCGTCGAACGATTTGTCGTCAGGCACATCGGGCGGGAGGAACAGCAGCGCGCGTCCGGTGTTGACGTGAGCCTCGAGTTGTTTGGCCACGGCGGATTCTTTGTCAGGCAACGGTGCCTGCCACACGATGAGGCCGGTTTCATCCCACGGGATTTCCGCGGTGCGCGCCGCAGGCAGCGCCGCGGCTTCATATTTCCGCGAAGGATCCGCCGGCGCAGTGAGCGCGGCGATGAGCGGCCCTGACACTTCGCCTTTGTCGGTCACGATGATGGATTTCATCGGCGGCGGCTCATCAAAGACGAAATGGAAGACGTTGTCCGCCGGGCTGGAGTCGTTAGGCAGGGTGACGCGGCCCCAGCCGCGCTTCGTCGTTTTGTCTATGGGAATGGACTGCGCCTGGAGCAGCACCTGAGTGCCTTTGAAGTTGGCTTTGATGGTGCTGCTGACACCGTTCACGACGACGACCAGCGGAACTTCCACCTGATCGGCGAGTGGCTCGGTGCGCTGGATGCGGATGTCGAGCAGCAGTTCGGCTTTATCGGCGGTTTCGCGTCGCGTGACTTTTTCCACCGCGAGGCCCATGTCCGTCGCCTGCGTTTCCGGATAGGCGAGCACCTGAAAGCGAACCCCGGGCAGCGAGGCGAATCCGCTGCGCAAGCCTCCCCAGCGTCCGCCGCCGGCATTCCAGTCGGACTGCCGCAGGTCGCTGACGAGCCAGACATCGGTGCGGCCCGTCTTGTTGATGGTGATGTAATCGAGGGCACTTTGCATCATCGCCGGCACATCGGAAGCGGTGTCGGTGGGGCCGCACTGCGGCATGTCAGGGAGCGAATCCGCTTTCTCCAGCGGCACGGCCTGGAGCGTGGCGCTGTCAATAAGCACGAGCTTGGACCGCTTGCCGTAGGCGTCTTTGATAGCGGCCGTCAGGTTCCGCAAACCGGCGGTGCGTTTGCTGGTGCCGGTGGTGAGCAACTGCTGCTCCATTGAGGCACTGCGGTCGAGGAGAATGATCACCGAATCCGGCGCGCCGCCGGTGAGCCCGAGCAATCCGCCTGCGAGCGGACGGCAGATGACGAAGATGATGGCCGCAATGGCGAGCACGCGGAAGAGCAGGATCAAATACTGCCGCAGCTTCGACAGCCCCTTGTTCATCTTCTGCGCCATCAGGAGCCACATCATCGCGGCCCACTTCACCTGCCGCCGCCGCAACAGGTGAATGAGGTGAATGACGATCGGCAGCAGCGCGAGCAGCAGTCCAAAAAGGAATAGTGGCTGGAGGAAACTCATGCGGTGGGGACCAGTCGAGCCTCAATCCAGTTCAATTTGCCGAGGAAAATCCGGGCAGAGCAGCGACTGTGGCACCGGCTGGGGAGCGCTGGCAGCAGTGAAGAACTCCATGCGGCCATCTTCGCCGCAGAGCCAAACTTCCTGAGCACCACCGGAGAAATAGAGCCGCATCTTCTCCAGCATCTCCGCACGGGTATTGGAACATGACAACACCTCGACGCATATCTCCGGGGCTACGGGCATGGGCGAAATGTGGCGGTAGGGAGCGCGACGCTCCCGGGAAATCCAGACTACATCCGGAACGCGGACGCCATCTTCGGTTTGGATGGCAAACTCTTCCCGGCTTTGACCATGCGGGAGCAGGCGCCGCAAATGGCCGTCGATATGCGACTGAAAATCACTGTGCCAGTTGGATGCGGGGCTCATGATGATCTTGTGGAAGCGGTTGGTTTCGATCTTGTACGGCAAGTCCCGCAACGAGCGGTCGGCACAGATCGCTTCCCAGGTGAGAGTCGTGGAGTTCATGGGGAAAGGTAACTGGCGGGTTCTGTTTTCAAAATGGTAATTGGCCCTCAGCGGCGGCCCTTTGATTGCAGGCGGGCGAGGAGGAATTTGGCGAGCACGTCTTCGTAGGGTTCCTTCATCAGGACGCGGTGGTAGTCGGCGCCGGTGGTACGGATAACCTCGTCGAACTCGGCCATGAATTTCTTAACCACTTCGCGATAACGGCGCGCAATCAGCGAAGGATCGGCGAGCAGCGTTTCGCCGCCTTCCATGTCCACGAAGCGCGCGGGGCGGTCAAAGTTGAAGTCCAGTTCCACCTGGTCCAGCACGTGGAACAGCGCGATGTCGTGACGGCGGAAGCGGAGATGCTGCAGCGCGTGTTTCAGTTTGGCAGGCTCAATGAAAAAGTCGGAGCACACGACGACGAGGGCGCGCTGGGAGATTTGCTCGGCGGCATCATGGAGGGATTCGAGAATGGTGGTCTCGCCTTTGGCTTCCAGATTGGAGAGTTGATCCAGCACCAGCCGGAGGTGCGCCGCGCCGCGTTTGGCCGGGAGTTTCTGGCGATGGTCTTTGCCGACACCCCAGAGCCCGACGCCATCGCCCTGCTGCGCGGCGAGATAACCGAGGGTGCCCGCGAGTTTGCGGCAGTAGTCGAGCCGCGTCGCCCCGGGCGGACCGAACGCCATCGAGCCGCTGGCATCCACGATGAGGGCGAGGCGGAGGTTGGTGTCGGCTTCGAATTCCTTGATGTAAAAACGGTCTGTGCGGCCCCATGTGCGCCAGTCGAGCCGGCGGGTGTCGTCGCCGGGGACGTATTTGCGGTACTGGGAAAACTCGATGGAAGATCCGCGGATGGGACTGCGGTGGCGTCCGGAAACGCCGCCGATCATCGCCTGACGGGCATTCAACGGCAGCGCGAGAAGTCGCGAGAGGACTTTGCTGTCGAGGAAACTGGTGGCCTGGGATTTCATTTTTGATCTGCCTCCGGATTATGCGGCACGCCACTCCTCCTCGTCGTCGTTCTCGTTCTCGTCCTCGAAAACGCAACCCGCAGCTCCGGCTTCCCATCTCCGCTATAGCCGCCGGTCATCGCTCCTCCTTCCGCGCCGCTTCATCAAAGCGCTCCACAAGTTTGCACAACATCGAAACGATCCTAAACAATGACGCTTTCCCTTCCGCGATCCGCTCAACGGAACAGGCCCCCTTAGCCACCATCACATCAAGGCAAGCCGCGCATTCCGTCCCCGACCCGCGGGCATCATCAAAAAACTTCGCACGGGCTTGACCGGTGCGGCGTCCGTTTCCCTCAGCGATGTTGAGCACGACCGAGATGGAAGCCCGGTCGAGTTGATCCACGACTTCTTTGATCAGCGGGACTTTGGCGTCCCGCAGTTCACCGAACAGAGCAGAGGTCCATGAAATAAAGAGGAGCCCGAGTTGATAGACGTCGAGTTTCTCGTGATCGAATTGCACTTTAGGAGAAGGCATGTCGGAGGGCATGATGCGGTTCCGGGATTACTCGTGATTCGGAAGTTTCGAGGACGAGGACGAGAACGACGACGAGGACGCCGGATTTAGCCCGCCTTCCGCAGTTCCTCGACGAGGCGCCTGGTGACATCTATACTGGTGATGCCATCGCTCTGCGCGGTGAATGTCGTCATCACGCGGTGACGCAGCACCGGCTCGGCGCAGGCGACAATGTCCTCCATGCGGACCATGTAACTGCCTTGCAGGGCGGCGCGGGCTTTGGCCCCGAGAATGAGGTACTGCACCGCGCGCGGGCCGGCGCCCCAGCCGACGAGCGGCTTCACCCAGTCAGGGGCATCGGTGCCGAGCGGGCGGGTTTTGCGCACGAGGTCCACGGCAAAGGCGTAGATGTGATCCGGCACCGGCACGCGGCGGACGAGATCCTGATAGGCGAGAACCCGCGAACCTTCGAGCACATGCTCAAGGTCCGGCATGCTCACCCCCGTCGTGCTTCGCGCGATGGCGATTTCCTCATCGCGGCTCGGGTAGTCCACACCGATCATAAACATGAAGCGGTCCAACTGCGCTTCCGGCAGCGGATAAGTGCCCTCCTGTTCGATGGGATTCTGCGTGGCGAGCACGAAGAACGGGGAATCCAGGACATACGTGCGGCCGGCGACGGTGACACGGTGTTCCTGCATGGCTTCGAGCATCGCGGCCTGCGTCTTGGCGGGTGCGCGGTTGATTTCGTCGGCGAGCACGATGTTCGCGAACACCGGGCCTTTGGCGAATTCGAACTGGCGTTTCCCGCCCGGAAGTTCCTGGAGAATGTCCGTGCCGGTAATGTCCATCGGCATGAGGTCCGGCGTGAACTGAATGCGGCTGAAGCTCAACGACATCGTCTGCGCCAGCTTGGAAATGAGCAGCGTCTTGGCGAGGCCCGGGACCCCCATGAGCAGCGCGTGGCCGCGGGCGAATAGGCAGATGCAGAGCTGCTCAATAACCGCCTGCTGGCCGACAATGACTTTGCTGAGTTCAGCGCAGAGTTTGCTGTAAGTGCCGCGGAGTTGATCAATGGCGGCTACATCGTCTGTCGGGAGAGGAGGGGAGTTAATATCAGACATGGGGACAAAGGGGAGCGGGCGGATTGTCAGCGCGGCTGCTCACTTGGCAAATAGTTTCGTCCACGCTTCCGCCGGATTCGACAATCTTCGCGCCTTGATGTTCAATTCCCGGGCCGCCCGGCAAAATCATTGAAAGACGCCGCCATTGCAGCGCAAATAGAGATGGCAAGCTCATGAACGACGCCCCCACCGACACTTTCCTTCCGACGCGCAGCAGTCTGCTCTCGCGCCTGCGCAATGCGTCGGACGCCGGGAGCTGGCAGCAGTTTTTCGACAACTATGGACGGCTCATTTTCAGCGTCTGCCGCCGCTCCGGTCTGAATGCGCAGGAAGCGGAAGAAGTGACGCAGGAGACCATCGTCAGCGTGTCGCAGAAGATGCCGGAGTTCCAGTATGACCGCAGCAAGGGCTCGTTCAAAGGCTGGCTCTGGCGCGTGACGAAGAATCACGTCGCCGGATTCCTCCGCAAAAAATACCGCGAGAATGCCCGCCGCGCCGAACTCCCCGCCACCGCCACCGGCGAGGCTCCCGCCCTCGAGCGCCTCGCCGATCCTGATGCGGCACCGGATGCGCTGTGGGACGAGGAATGGCGCGACCATCTGCTGAAGCGCGCGCTCCAGCGCGTCCGTGGCCTCGTCTCCGCGCGCAGTTATCAGATCTTCCACCTCAGCACCGTGAAGGGCTGGTCCGCCGAACTGATCCGGGAAAATCTCCGCACCGGCCGCACCCAGGTCTATCTGGCGCGCCACCGCGTGGGCCGGCTGGTGAAAAAGGAACTGGAGACGCTGCGCAGGGAACTGGAGTAGGCGCCGGCGCAGTCCGGACAAACCAGGGCTGAACACGGGCAGGCCAGGGCCAGGCCGTTACTCTCAGGGAGTCAGCGGTCGCTTCGGTTTTGGTGTCAGGAACTGGCGGTCGGCGGAGGCGGGGAGCGTGACGTTGACGGTGGTGGTGTCGCCGGGGGTGCCCTGGACGATGCCTGCGGAGGACCAGGTCTGGAGGTCGGAGCCGGCGAGAATTTCGTAGAATCTCCCGGGGCTGGAGGTGAATGTGAGGCTCTCCTCCAGGCCGGACGGGCTCAGCGTGAAGTTGAGAATCTCAAACCGGCTCGCGGCGCTCGCGGGATCGGTGCCGGCGGTGAATTCAGCGACATCGGTGTCGCCGTCGCCGTCGGAATCCGTCGCGGCATTTGCTAGTGTGAGGCTGGCGAAATGCTCGCGCTCCCAGGCGTCGGCGAGGCCGTCGGTATCGGTGTCCACGCTGGGAAGGCTGCCGGTGATGAGGCCGTCGAGGCGAATCCAGCCGAAATTCTGGCTCCATGCGAAGCCGGTGAATTTTCCCGTGGCGAGATCCATGCGTGGTCGCTCCGCATCGGTGGGCGCGGCCCAGCCGAAGTTGATCCAGCCGGCATTCTGCGACCATGCGCAGCCGCTGAGATTGCCGGTGCCTTCGTGGTTCACGCCGCAGTCGGTGGCGGCAGTGTTGCTGTAGCGGATGCCGTCGGCGGGCGTGCCGTTGCCGAAACTGATCCAGCCGAGGTTCTGTCCCCAGGCGTCGCCGCAAAGAAAATAGTCGCCGGTGATGACGCCGCCGGGCGTGGCCGGCAAGTCGTGGCGGGCATTGATCCAGCCGGCATTCTGCGCCCACGCGAACTCACCGCCGGGCATGATGGTGGTCGTGCCAGGACCGGCGTCCGCGGGCCGCAGGGTGGTGCCGAGCAGGCCGAGGACCGACCACAGGCGGGGATGGGTAAAGTGTTTCATAGTCAGTGCAGAGGTTGCAGAGTTTCAGGGCGTGTTGAAATCCATCGCCGCCGCGGGGACGGAGAAGCCGCCGGTGATGGCCTGACAACTAAACGCCTTGGCTGCCGCGATGGCTGCGAACGGCGCGGCATTGGATTTTCCAACACTGGAACTAACCAGGCCGTCGGAGAAGATGCCATTCTTGCCCTCGCCGTAGGAATGGCTGCAACTGATGCGCGCCCAGAGGCCCACTTCATTCGTGGACGTGCCGATGCATCCCGAAGCCACGGTCGCATGGATTCCGTGACCGGAGATGGAGACGCCCTGACAATTCGACGCATTGTAAGCCTCCAGCCCGTAGCCGGTCTGGCTGGAGCCTACACAGTTGAGCGACTGATGCCCGGCCACGCCGCGGCCCGCGCCGTCGGAGGTACCGTAACAGTTCGAGGCCGTATAGGCCACGATGCCATCGCTGGCATAGCTGCTGGCTGAGCAATTCGATGCGGAGTGTGCCACGATGCCCTGCACATAGGTCTGCCGCGCCACGCACTGGACCACATTCGTCGCCACGATGCCCGCGCCGCCGCACAGCCGGATCGTACAGTCGCGCACATTGGAACTGACCGACACTGCGATGACCGGCGGCGTGTTGCTGTTCACCACGACGGCCTCGCCGCAGTAAATACCATGCCGGCCCACGCGGGACACGGTCACGGTGTCAATGTTCACATTGTCCGCAAAATTCGAGCCATCCACGCGCAGGTTGATGCCATCCGCGAAGCCTGCGCCCGACCACGGGGACGCCGTATTCTGCGGATCATAGGCTACCGAGCCGCTGATGTGGCCGTTGCGAATCGTCACGTCCGCGTGGCCGCCTTCCACCGTGATGCCCGCGCCGGTGCGGTCCGGATTCGATGACGTGATACAAAAGCCGTTCAGGTCGAGCGTCACGCAATCCGACTTGATAAGAATGCCATCGCCCGCCGCCACGATGAGGTTCCCGCAGAGCACATAACTGCCCGGCGCCGTGATCTGCACCGTCGCCGTACCGGCGGGGATTTCCTTCCGGCAGGCCAGCGCCGCATCCTTCACCTGCTTGAGAGATGGCATCTCCGCCAGCGGCGAACCGGGAGGCCCCGGAGGAATGAGTGGCCCCTGCGCGAAAGCTGAAGTGGAAAGCGCCGTGAGGCCGAGGACGAATGCTGCGAATTTCGTTTTCATGTGCGGAGTGGTGAGTTGGGTTTCTGAGGCGTGGCTCAGCCGTGCTCTTTGTCCGCGCCGGCGGACGTTTATCAGAAATCTGCGGAAATGTTTCCGCGCCGCGATTTCCATTCACCCTGAAACCGGGAACGGACTGACAAGCATGTGGTTCGCTCCACTCCACTTCATACGAAATTTCCGCCAGCGCCGCCTTCCGCCGCGGCCAGGTGAATTCCAGACTGCTCCCGTTCTTCACTAGTTCCCCCGGCTGCGCATTCACCGGACGGGGCCCGCTCCCCGTCGCAAACTCCATCAGGTTCACCACCCCGTCGCGATCCGGATCGCTGAGATCCGCCCCGGCCCCGCTGTTCGCCGTCGAGCCAAAGTAGGTCTGCCGCCATGCATCCAACTCCGGCGTCGCCCGCGTCCCGGCGGGCCGCTCCGCCTACGTCAGGAAAGGAGGCGGAAACAAACCAAACACCGCCTCCGCCTGTCGCACGCGCTGCCGCCGGGGATGGTTCATGTCCAGCGCCGCGATGGTGGCGCGTCCAGTGGGGGTGAGGCCCATGAGCACCGGTCCCTCCCAGTGGAAGTGAATTTCCCATGCCTCCCTGCGGGGATGATAAAGTACGCACAGCGCTCCGGTCTCAGGGTCCGGCACATGTGAGCGGTCCGCCTTGTACAGATTACAACTGGGACAGGCCAGTGCGAGATTCCCGGCCTCAGTCGTGCCTCCGCAGGTTCGTGGCGTGATATGCTCAATGGGAAACGTCGCCCCCTGCAGCGACTGGCACATACCGCAATACTCGCAACGACCGCCGGCGCCCTGCCTGACCAGTTCGGGGAGAGAGGCGGGAATACTCATGCAGGGCGTTTGCCGGGCAGATGCAGCGCCTCCGCCCGCAGCAGGGAAATCTCCTCACTCAATGCCGCCAGCGCCGCCAGTTCATCCTTCTCAGACGGCTGCAGCAGCCCCTCGTTGTTGCGGTCCATCAAGATTTGCAGGTGGCGATCCGTCTGCGACGGCAGGCGGAATCCGCCGATGGCTTCAATCCACGAGGCAGGCCCGGGAATGGTGGCAGTCATGCCGGCAAACTGCGCTCTCACCGCCCATTGTCAATCCCCGCAAGGACTCGACC
>JANNVM010000168.1:0-5449 GCA_031414455.1 Verrucomicrobiota bacterium | reverse complement strand
CTGAAGCGCCCGTCAGGCCGTGAAGCGTATCCCGGTGACGTGTTCTATCTCCACAGCCGCCTTCTTGAGCGCAGTGCCCGCGTGAATGAGAACTACGGCGGTGGTTCCATCACGGCGCTGCCGATCATCGAAACGCAGGCCGGTGACGTATCCGCTTACATTCCGACAAACGTCATCTCCATCACTGACGGTCAGATCTTCCTTGAGACTGACTTGTTCTACCAGGGGGTTCGCCCGGCTATTTCCGTCGGTCTCTCTGTCTCCCGCGTCGGGTCCGCCGCGCAGACCAAGGCGATCAAGAAAGTCGCAGGCACCACCAAACTCGACCTCGCGCAGTTCCGCGAACTTGCCGCCTTTGCGCAGTTTGGTTCCGACCTCGACGCCGGCACAAAGGCAAAACTCGACCGCGGCGCACGCATCGTGGAACTCTTTAAGCAGCAGCAGTACAAGCCGAAGAGCCTGCCGATTATGGTGGTCAGTCTCTATGCGATGCAGAAAGGCTATTTCGACGATGTGCCCGTGGACCGCATCAAGGAATGCCAGGCGAAAATGGAAGATTACTTCACCACCCGCAAGGATCCCCTCCTTGAGAAGATCGGCAATGAGAAGACTATTGAGAAGTGTGAAGAGGACATCAAAAGTGCCCTCGCTGACTTCAAATCCTCCTGGAAGTAAGACGGAAGTAATCAGTGATCAGTCATCAGTAATCGGATTTCCGCTGCTGAACTGGCCCACTGATTACGGATCACTGATAACTGATTACTTTTACCCACCATGGCAAGCACCCGCGACATCCGCCGCCGTATCAAGTCGGTCAAAAGCACGGCCCAGATCACCAAGGCCATGCAACTGGTTGCGGCTGCCAAGATGAAGAAGGCCCAGGACCAGGCGACGAATGGCCGTCCCTACGCCGACCTCATGAACAAGGTGCTCGTCAGCCTCAAAGAGAGGGCCGAGGAGAATGCGCATCCTTACTTTGCTCCCGGCAGCGGCGGCAAAACGCTCGTCCTTGTCATCACCACCGACAAAGGTCTCTGCGGTGCGCTCAATACGAACCTGCTGCGCAAAGTCAGCCAGTCCGGATACGACGCGACTGCTGAGTATGTCACCATCGGACGCAAAGGGGCGGCTTCACTGGGCCGGCTCAAGAAGAACCTGCTCGCCGACTTTCCCCTCAAAGACCCTGCAAGGTTCGCCGAATTGCGCACCGTAGGGAAGTTCATCCAGGAAAAATACCTCACCGGCGAATATGTCCGCGTGATGGTGGCCTTTAACAACTTTGTCAACACCGTCACCTCCGTGCCGAGTATCGAGCAGTTGTTGCCGATCAATCCGGTGACACTCGGCGGCAAACGCAGCTACGAGGGTATGGGCACCGGTGAAATTGCCGATGCGAGCAAAGGCCCCGTCGTTGACTACACCTTTGAGCCGACCGCTGCCGACGTCTTCAACTCTGTGCTGCCGCAGTACGTGAACAACACGCTCTACCAAATGCTGCTGGAAGCCCGCGCCGCTGAGCACTCCAGCCGGATGGTAGCGATGAAGAACGCCACCGACAACGCCAAACAAATGCTCAAGGATCTCAGCCTTGAATACAACAAGCTCCGCCAGGCAGCCATCACCAACGAACTCCTCGAAATCACCACCGCCAAGATGGCCCTCGAGTAATCCGCCTCTCTCCCAACTCTCAACTCTCAGCTCTCAACTTTTCTCCCTATGAGCAACATCGGCAAAATCGTCCAGGTCATTGGTCCCGTCGTGGACGTTGACTTCTCCGCCACCGGCAAACTGCCTGCCATCTACAACGCCCTCGAGATCAATTACACGCTCGGCGGCAAGCCGGCGCGACTGATCTGCGAAGTCCAGAGCCACCTCGGCGATGGCTGGGTTCGGTCTGTGGCCATGACTGGCACGGAAGGCCTCAAGCGCGGCGTGGATGTCCTTGATGTCGGCAGCCCCATCACCGTTCCCGTCGGCGAGGAAGTTCTCGGACGTATCTTCAACGTCACCGGCGACCCCGTGGATGACCAGCCCGCTCCCGTGACGGCCAAGCGCTACCCGATTCACCGGGCGGCTCCGACTCTCGTGGATCAGGATCCGTCCGCGCAGATTCTCGAAACGGGCATCAAGGTCATTGACCTCATTTGCCCCTTCACCAAGGGCGGTAAAGTCGGCGCGTTCGGCGGCGCCGGTGTCGGCAAGACCGTCGTCATCATGGAACTCATCAACAACATCGCCAAGGGACACGGCGGATTCTCCGTCTTCGCCGGCGTCGGCGAGCGCACCCGTGAGGGCAATGACCTCTATCACGAAATGATCGAGTCCGACGTCATTAAGGTTAAGAAGGACGGACACACCATCGTGCGCAATGAGCAGGGTGGTTACATCACCGAACCTGGCTCCAAAGTGGCGCTGGTCTATGGTCAGATGAACGAGCCCCCCGGCGCGCGTCTCCGCGTCGCCCTCTCCGCCCTCTCGATGGCTGAGTATTTCCGCGACGAGAAGAACCAGGACGTGCTCTTCTTCGTGGACAATGTCTTCCGTTTCTCCCAGGCCGGCTCCGAAGTGTCCGCGCTTCTTGGACGGACGCCCTCCGCCGTCGGCTATCAGCCCACCCTCGCTGCTGAAATGGGTGCCATGCAGGAACGCATCACCTCCACCAAGAGCGGTTCCATTACCTCCTTCCAGGCCGTCTATGTTCCCGCGGACGACCTCACCGACCCCGCCCCAGCAAACACTTTCGCCCACCTCGACTCCACCGTCGTGCTCGAGCGTTCGCTCGCGGAACTCGGCATCTATCCCGCCGTTGACCCTCTCTCCTCAGTTTCGAATGCGCTCTCTCCTGAAATCGTCGGGGATGAGCACTACCGCGTCGCCCGCGGGGTGCAGCGCGTTCTTCAGCGCTACAAGGATCTCCAGGACATCATCGCCATTCTCGGCATGGACGAACTCAACGACGACGACAAACTCACCGTCTTCCGCGCCCGGAAACTCCAGCGCTTCCTCTCCCAGCCGTTCGACGTCGCCGAAGTCTTCACCGGCGTGAAGGGTGCCTACGTTTCCATCAAGGACACCGTCAAAGGCTTCGCTGAAATCCTCGACGGCAAGCACGACAGCGTGCCGGAGGCGAACTTCTACATGAAGGGCGGCATTGATACCGTTGATAAGGGCGATGCCGCCGCAAAGGCTTAAGCAAGTGATCAGTTATCAGTTATCAGTGATCAGTTGGACTGAATGCTGAGGACGAAGTCACTGACCGCTGACCGCTGATTACTGATTACTGATTACTGATTACTGATCACCCTCTTCCTCCCATGCCCTTCCGCCTCGAAATCGTCACTCCTGAAGGCAAAGCCTTCTCCGATGAAGTCAACAACGTCGTCCTTCCCGGCGGTCTCGGCGAAATGGACGTGCTGCCGTCGCACAGTAATCTCGTGACGACGCTTCAGCCTGGCGAACTTCGATACCACAAAGATGGCCATGCCCACGAGATGGCCATCGGGGCCGGTTTCGCGGAGATTCAGGGCGATCATGTCAATGTCCTTACCGACATGGCGCTGCGCGACGCACAGATTGACGAGAAGACTGTCGAAGCCGCGCTCCAGCGGGCCCAGGATCGACTCAAGCAAACCGAGCACCTCGGAGCCGAGGAGGTCGCCGCGGTGGAAGCCTCCATCGCCAACAGCCTCGCACAGCTCAGGCTGAAGCGGAAGCGGAAGACGCTGTGAGCTGATCGATAGGCGCCGGGAAGGGTTCATCACTTGGTAGGCCGTGGCCTCCGGCGTCGTGGGCTGACGGGCTTTCCCAGGATGGATGGCGAGGTTTCAGATGAGGCAAGTTGATGCGCTTAGCCGGGTACGACTTCTGCATTGGAATGAGATTGCCGGCGGCGCTACGTTCGCGGCAGTTTCCCATGTTATGAAAAAACTCATCTCGCTTCTCTGCCTGCTGGCCGGTCCCGTTCCGGCTCCGGCGGCGGATCACCTGCTTATTATCGGCGACAGTCTCTCGAAGGAATACGATGTGGAGGGTGCCGGCATCGGGATTGATGTGTTTCCGCCGCCGTCGCCGTATCCGAAAAACTGGTGCGAATTGCTCGACTCGCGGCGCGGGGCATTTTTCGACTACGGCGACTTCGACGTGCATACTGACATTCGCGCGGCGGGGCATGACTACAACTGGTCGGTGCCCGGCTCCTACGCGGCAGACTGGCGCGAGGATTATCTGCCAAATCCTCCCGGCGCACTGGAAGATCAGTTGGCACAAAGCCAGGTGAAGCGCGCCGTGGTGTGGCTGGGCGGCAATGATGTGCGCGAGAGCTACGGGGATCTCTACAATGGCCTGACATCTCCCGCCGTATGGGCGGCGCAGACTTACATCGACATCGCCTTCGTGCTGGATTGGATCGTCGCGCGGCGGCAGCCGGATGTGCAGGTGGTGCTGGTGAACGTGGCGCACCTGGGGGCCACGATCTCGAAGAATCGCGACTTCCCCTACGACGCTGTGAAGACCGGTCGCGTCACGGCGGCGCTGGATGATCTCAATGCGCAACTCGCTGCGCTGGCCCGGGGCCGCGGCGCGGGACTGGCGGACATTTACCGTCTCACCAAAGAGCTGGTCACCCGCGACCGCATGAGTATCGGCGGCTGGGTGGTGACGAAAAAGTCCAGCAGCGACGCTGATACGGACGCGATGTTTCTCGGTGATGGCTTTCATCCCAACATGCCGGTGCAGGCGGTCTTCGCGCAGACGATCCTCGATACGTTCAATGCGCACGGCGGCACGGACATTCCCCGCCTGACCAACCGTGAGATCGTGAACAGTTGCCTCGATGAAAACCCTGACGTGAGTTTTGCCGCATGGACGGCGAGTTATGAACTCCCCGCCGCCGAACGCTCCGCGGCGTCAGATCCCGATCGCGACGGTGTTCCCAACATCGTGGAGTTTGGCCTCGATCTCGATCCTTCCCGGGCGGACGTGCATCTGTTGCCGCAGCCGCGGCTAATCATGCAGGGGACGCAGTTGTTTCTTGCCCTGACCTGGCAGCCGCGCGATCCTTCGAATACGACGCGCTGCGAGATCACTCCGCAGCAGTCGGGCAATCTCCTGACATGGACCACTGTGCCCGCGGCTTCCATTGTGAGCGGATCGCCAAACACACGGACGGTGAGCGTGCCCGTCATGCCCGGGCAGCGGGTGTGGCTGCGGTTGCAAGCGCGGCAGTTGGGGCTGTGATGCTTTACATGAAGATCATGTTTCGTCTGCTTCCTGCGACGCTCGGCCTTGCGGCACCGGTGGCGCAAGGCGCGGTGTTGAGCTATACTGAAGTGTTCCGTTATCTCGAAAGTGGGCTCACCACTTACCAGTCCACGGATCCATTCGCTGATTCAGAACTGAGCATCGCTGGACTGGACAGTCTCGCCATGCAGCGGTTGGCGCTGGGGGACAG
>JANNVM010000167.1:0-16876 GCA_031414455.1 Verrucomicrobiota bacterium | reverse complement strand
GCCGGGACGGCCTGACTGCACTTTCATGAGTAAGCCCCGTCAATGAACACGGTCGCGCTGATCCGCCCTTGAGGCCGCGCATTTCCCTGCGCGATTCTCCTTCTCACCGCCGTGCTGCCAGCCATGAAACTATTTCTCCTCAACGCCCTCATCACACTCGTCCTCTTCTTCGCGACGCCGTTCGCCGTGGCAGCGGATGACGCCGCGCGGCTCGCAGAACTGGATCGCTTCTGGAACGCCGTTTCGCAGAGCGTGAAGGACGGTGACTTCGATGGCTACAAGGCCACCTGCCATCCAGAGGGCGTCCTTGTCACCGAAAAGCTGAAAACCTCCCAGCCATTGGCCCAAGCCCTCGAACGGTGGAAGCCGGGTTTTGACGACACCAAAGCGGGCCGCGCCAAAGCCAGTGTCGAATTCCGTTTTTCTCAGCGCCTCGGAGACGGCACCACCGCGCATGAAACCGGCATCTTCCTATATTCGTTCACATATGCTCAGGGCCAGGCAAAAAAGGATTACGTCCGTTTCGAAGCGCTCCTCGTGAAGCGCGACGGCTGGAAAACCCTGATGGAATATCAGAAATCCCCCGCCACCGCCGAGGAGTGGGCCGCCCTCAAGCCGGCCGCCGCGTCCCCGGCAACCCCGCCGCGCGGGAATTAGAAGAGCGAGCTGACGGAAACTCACCGGCACTCCCCCAATTAAAGGACGAGAACGGTCCCTGCACCTCGGGGCGGGTCTTGACTTGCCAGGCATCCCGCGGAATCAGCGGCGACATGGGCCTCTTTTCTCCCGTAATGGAATGCGCGAAGTTGCTGATCACCTCAATCGTGGCCATGAGCGTCCCGTGGCCGGTGAGCGCTCCGGTTCCCGTGGAGCAAATGCCACACTACCGGGCCGCGCTCGCGCTGGTGGATGAGGGCGCGAAACGGAATCGGATCTGTGAAGCGTGATGGGAATCCCATTGAATTTTCCGCTTTCCGTCGAATGAGACCGGAGATGTCCACACCACCCACATCCAACAAACCCGTCGAAGCGTGGGTTGCCAGCAACCTTTTTGAACTCGGCATCGGGCCCGCCGTGATTGCCCGGCACCGCGGCAGCGGAAGAGTCAAGGTTGGATTTTTCCTCCTCGATGTATTCTGCCTGGGAATAAAGAATGCGGGGTATTCGGTGTTCGATACCCAGGGCGAATACGACGCGTTCCTGGCCGATTTTAAAAGGGACTCTCCCCTCACCGCTCAGTCGCCTGCTTTTGTCCGCAAACTCATCGGGAATTCGGCGGCCTATGCAAAGCGATACGGCTTTGACCCTCATCCCGACGCCCGGGCCGCAGCGCGGGTGTTCGGCGACATCAATCCTGCCGATTGCAGCGAAACATGGGAATTCGGGCGCGACGGCAAACCCTGCTACGTGGCCGGCCCCCGTGAGACCCCGCGGAAGATCGCCAGTATCATGAAGACGCTCACGCTCACGGCGGGCGTGGGAAACTTTAATTTCATCGTGCCAGGATCAGCAGAGGAACTTGATCTGCAGTGATCCACGGTGGCCCATTGCGCCAAGCCCCGCCCCCGCATCATCAAGGCGAACAAGTTCCCTCTGCGATCTCCGGGCAACTTCTCCGCGATCACCCCGCCCCTAACGTTCGCGCCCGCTCCTCCTACGAGGGCCAGGTCATGTCCTGGAACGGCCCACGCCAGGATCGTGCTGCAACGGTGCCTTTCAGCACATGGTGCAGCGGCTGAAAGGGATACCGTGATCACACCGCTCACTCGTCGCAGAGATCCGCCCCGCGAGCTTCCGTGGGCCATGGCCGGCCCGGCACCACAACGGAAGATAATCTTGATGATCGCCGTTCGGAACGCTTCTGATGAGCTGCCGCGACACTTCCTAAGTGTTATCTTACGAACCAGCCCCTCGTCCCTGGAATGCATAGAGGAGCGGGACGGCCGGGTTGCCGAAAAATCCGACCGGCAGCACGGCGACCATCTTGTAGCGGGACAAGGTCATGACCGCAGGAGTGGACCATACAGGCAGGCAACTGTGTCCAGCAAATCGACGAGCGTTCCGACGGGCGTGGTCCCGGGTCCAGGATTGCGTATCCGGCCTGGCCGTGAAGAAGTGCGGCAATGAAGCGTGCTGTATTCCTTTCTTTCGTGCTGTGGAGCCTCTGCTGGGCCGGTGAGGCGGTTGGCGTGGAGAAGCGGGTTGTTCACCAGCCTGCTGCGGAGAGTGTGCTGCCGCTGACTTATCCCGACGAGGCGGTGGTGGTGGAGGCTGTGGCAGGTGGAAAGACGCTGCGGATGGTGATAGCCATGGAGGAGCCGGTTTCGTGGCTTCGGCCGGGGGTGATTGAGGCACCGGTGATCGAGGACCGGCCTGGCAAAGCGCAGTGGGTGCTGGCTCCTCTGAAACTGGGCAGTGCGGAGATTGCCGATGAGGCATTTCTCGTGAAGGACAGCAAGAAGATCAGCCTGCCGGACGGTTGCATGGGGGTGATCGGTCATTCGACGCTGAGGGAATTTTGTCTGTCATTTGATTTCACCGGGAAGAAGCTGACGCTGTATCCGCCGAAGCAGGCACCGGTCTTGTCGAAAGAGGAAGCCTTTGCCCTGGAGCTGAACGAACGGCCGGTGGAGGTGCCCGGCACGGGCATGCACGTGAACGGCGGGCGGGCGTTGCTGCCGGTGCAAATGGCGGACGGAGTGTATGTGCCGTTTGTGGCGGCGACAATGCAGCGGAACCCGCCGCGGTCCGTCCCGGCGGCATTGCTGAAGAAGAAGCTGCCAGGCCTCGTGCCAACTGGTGACGGGCCGTCGATCAAGTGTCCGAAGGCGAGTCTCGGGGCGATGAGTTTCACGGATGTCACGATGGCGCTCACGGGCGCGGACGGACCGCAGGATACCGGGGTGATGAATATCCGCGGGCTTGGCCGGAACCTTTTCGTTCTCAATTACGGCGCGCTGCTGGGAGGACTGCGCTACACCGAAGGCGGGCAATATTCCCTGGAGATGGGACATCTGGGTATGGAACTGAAAGCCAGCGGCAATGACCTGGTGGTGGCCACGGTGGAGGCCGACAGTCCGGCGGAGAAAGCTGGCATCCGGACAGGGGATGTGATCCGGAAGTATCTGGGGACGGAACTCCGGCTGCCGTTTACGCCGGAGGCCACCGCTTTATTCGACCGCGAGGACAATCCAGTCACGGTGACGTGGCAGCGAGGGAAGGATGCACCGGTAACGTCAACCATCTCGCGTCGCCCCCCTCCGCCGAGGGATCCGCTGATTTCCGGAGACAAACGCCGTTCCTCGCTTCCGGACGGCGAAGAGGGGACCAGTCTCCCTCTGGAGCATACCTTCATGGGCGGCGTGGTGACGATTCGCATCAATGGCCGCGAAACCCGGGCGATTCTGGACACGGGTGCCAACGGCACGGTGATTTCTCCGGCCCTGGCCGAGTCATTCGGGATCAAGTCAGGTTCGATCACGAACATGACGTCGATTTCCGGCGTGACGCAGCAATCCCGCGTTGGGGTGGCTTCGCGCATGGAAGTCGGGGGAGCGGTGATTCACGATGAACCGGTAGTGATCGTGGCGATGCCCGAGCCGTTCGAAATCCTCCTCGGAATGGCCACGCTGCGGGATTTTGACATTCGTATTGATCCGCGGGCGAAGCGCCTGACGCTTTGGCCCGCGGGGAAAGCCCCGGCACTTCCCGGGGAAATTGAGCTGCCGCTCACGGTGGAGACCAAAAATCCGGCACCCGGGGTCACCAATCCCCGGCGGTGGCAACTGACGAGTTTGCAGACGACAGTCACCATTGCCGGCAAGCCGCAGAATTGTGTGGTGGATACCGGGTCCGGCGGAGTGCTGCAGTTGCCGTCCGCGATGGCCGAGGAACTCGTGCCGGGGATTACCGCCAACGCGCCGCCGGCGATGGTCACCGGGGTGGGATTGTCCGGGGCTCTGGCCACCCGCAGCATCCGGATTCCATCGCTCCGGTTCGGGCCGGACACGCTCACTGACGTCGTTGCCGAGGCGGTTGATCTGCCGGATCGCTCACCGCTCACCGGCCATGGGATTCTCGGGAACGGGATCCTGCAGCATTACATCCTGACCTTCAATTTCGGGGCCGGCCGCCTCCGTCTGCTGCCGTTGGGCACCGTGCAGGACGTGACCCGAAAATCGACGGCCGGCGTCAATATGGGCATCAAGGACGGGGAGATGGTCATTTTGTCACTGGAAGCCGGCGGTGCCGGACAAAAAGCGGGACTTCTCGCCGGCGACACCGTTCTCGAGATCGGCGGCATCCCGATCAAGAAAATGGTGCCCGAACAACTGGCCGCGTTTAAGCGCCTTCCTGCCGGGACGGCGGTGGCGATGAAGTACCGCCGCGGTTCCGGAGAGGCGGTCAGCGTCTCGGTGATTGTCCAGAGAGAGTAGCGGCCCTTGAATACGACGACTCTAATTGCGGTCACCCCGGACTCTCCGTGAAACACCCGCTCTTCCTAACAATTCTCGCCATTCTACCGTCCATCGCCGCGGCACGCAACCGGGTGGACGCCGGGGCAGAAAACCGCTTCCTCCGGCTGCGCCAGACAGCACTGTGATCTCAGTACCCGTGAATGCCCTGCCTTCCGTATCGCCCATCGACCGCCCCGATGTCATCCTCATCGGCAGCGGGATCATGTCCGCCAATTTGGGGGTCATGCTCAAATGCCTGGAGCCGCACCTCAGGATTCAACTTTTTGAAGTGACTGACGGACTCGCGCAGGAAAGCTCCGATGGCTGGAACAATGCGGGCACCGGCCATGCGGGCATCTGTGAGGTCAGCTATACGCCGAAACGCGAAGCGGACGGCTCGGTGAACGTTTCGAAGGTTGTCGCCATCTTCGAACAGTTCGAGCACTCGAAACAGTTCTGGAGCCACGCCGTCGCCAGACGGGTGGTTCAGGATCCGGCGGACTTTATTCATGCCGTGCCGCACATCGGATTTGTGCATGGCAGGGAGAACGTGGAGTTTTTGCACGCCCGCCATGCGGCCATGGCGCAGCATCACTTTTTCAAGCCGATGGAGTACACCGCGGACCGGAAAATCGTTAAAGAATGGGCACCGCTGGTCATGGAGGATCGCGATAATGAACCCGTCGCCGCGACAAAGATGGATAGCGGCACAGAAGTGAATTTCGGCGTGCTCGCCCGAAGGCTGCTCGGCTGGCTGGGGCAGCAGGATGGCTGCAGCCTTGCGGCCGGACATCGCGTCACCGGTCTTAGCAGGAATGGCAGCGCATGGGAGGTTGGCGCGACCAACCTGGCCTCCGGTGAACACCGCGTCCATCGTGCGAAGTTTGTGTTTGTCGGCGCGGGCGGGGGCAGCCTGCGTCTGCTGCAAACGACCGGCCTGCCGGAAACCCACGGGCTCGGCGGGTTCCCCATCGGCGGGCAATGGCTGGTCTGCGATACACCTGAAGTCGTCTCCCGGCACACCGCCAAGGTCTATGGCATGGTGCCTGGTTCCGCTCCCAGCCTGGGCGGTCCGCATCTCGATGCCCGCAGACTGGATGGCAAAAATCACCTGCTCTTTGGGCCATTCGCCTCCTGGACCGCTAAGTTTCTCCACAAGACCGGCCGCTTCACCGACCTGCCGTTTTCCATCCGGCCGGGCAACCTCGTCACGCTGCTCAAGACCGGGCTGCGCAGCCGGCACCTTGTTAGTTATCTCATCGCTCAGGGCATGCAGAGTATGGCCGACCGCATGGAGGCCCTGCGTGAGTTTTATCCTGGAGCCCGGGAGGAAGACTGGCGTCTCATTGATGCCGGCATCCGCGTCCAAACGCTTAAAAAGCCTGACCGGGGTGCGGTCTATTTCGGCACCGAGGTCTTCACCGGTGCCGGCCACACGCTCGCCGCGCTTTTGGGAGCTTCACCCGGAGCTTCGGTATCGGTTAGCATCGCCCTCGAAGTGATCAAAAAATGCCTGCCGCATCTGCTAACCACCTCAGAAGGCCACGCCCGCATGAAGGCAATGATTCCTACATGGGACGAGGACATCAAACAGCCCGCAAACGCCCAACTGTTCCAACGAGTCAGCACTGCGTCTGAGGAGACACTGCAACTGCACCCGGCCGGCAGTCAGCGATGAGATCACCAGGCGTTCTATCACTCTGACATTCTTCAGAGGCGGCTGCGGGTCTCAGGCTCCCGAATAACTTGATGCCACGACGCAAGGACCGTAGCGCGGTCATGCCGTCAGGCTGGCCGTGTTTGTATCGGGCGGGTATTGGCATGGAAAACGGGCAAACACGGGCAGGCTTTCGCCATGCCCGCGCTACATTCGCGCCGCGCCGGAAGTTACTCCCCGCTCAAAACTCCGACGCGGGATTCCGGTGCTATTCAATACGCCCCCCTCATTTCGAGATGGCGATTTTCGCCCGCCACGCTTTAGCGGCCTCGGAAGCGGAGCGGACGAAGCCACGCTTGGTCGAATTGCCGGGTCCGTGGCGACTCCTGGATCGGCACCGGACGGGCTCTCAATCGGTGCCGACTGGTGAAACAGCAGTCGCAAAGACACCCCGGCGCCGAGGCCAGCGACAATTGACAAGAGGATGGCGGCGCGTCCGGACACGGATCAGACGATGTGCCGGCTTCGAGCAGCCCGCAAGCAATCAAACTGTCAGCGCGCCACATTCTCCGCGCGGGGTGCAGGACAAAAAAGTAACTTCAGGCATCATTGATCTCCGCCTGACGGCAAAGAGCCATCCGGGAAAAAGCATGAGTCGGAGATACCCTGGACTCCGGCAGCCTGCGGCAAGCCGGGCGGGCGCAGCGACGGGGCGCGGAGCCGTTTTAACCCGGGTGGGGCGAGGCTGCGCCCGAGCCCTGACATCCGCGGGCGGAGGGGGTGCGGAGCATTCCTGCCCGTCACGCAAAGGCCAAGCGGCGAGAGCCTCATCGCAAAGTCACTGCCCGAAGCGCATGGCTCTCGCCGCGAGAACTCTCCCTGACGGTTAGACCGGCTCCGCGCCGAACGGCGCTGAGACGCCAACCAACTGAAAGCCGGCTCGGGCGCAACCTCGCCCCACCTGGTTTTAAGCATCGCAGCGCGCCGCATTGACCACATTGCGCGTCGGCTGACCGAGGAGGGCGCGGCGGCAGTTTTCGCTGCCTTTGATGCGCATGTCCATGAGGCCCTCCTCGCTGTAGAAGGCGGCGTGAGGATTGAGAATGAAGCGGTCGTGCGCGGGGTGGACCGGGTCGCGCCAGGCCTGCAGGACCGGATGATCTTCGGGCGGCGGTTCAGTTTCGAGAACATCGATTCCGGCACCCGCGAGATGACCGCTGGTGACGGCGTCGAGCGCCGCCTGCACGTCCACGACGCCGCCACGGGAGGTGTTGATGAGGATCGATCCCGCCGGCATTTGCGCGATGGTGTCGCGATTGAGAAGGTGGTGCGTTTCCGGCGTGAGCGGGCAATGGGCGCTGATGATATGGGATACGCGCAGCAGTTCGCCCAGCGATTCGACGCGGCGCACGCCGAGGGCTTTTTCATAACCGTCAGGAACATAAGGGTCGTGAAAGGCGACGTTCATGCCAAACGACTTCGCCCGGAGGGCGGCGGCGGTGCCGATGCGTCCAATGCCAACGATGCCGAACGTCCGTCCGCGAAGTCGCGGGACCGGCACCGCCTGCGTATAGGACCACGGGCCGGAGGAGCGGCGCAGGCGGCTGTTCATGAGGTGAATGCCGCGGGACAGGGTGAGAGCCATGCCGAGCGCCGTGTCGGCGACATCCTCGGTGCCGTAGTCGGGGACATTCGCGACATCAATGCCGCGACGGCGGGCAGCCGCTCGGTCCACGTTGTCAAAACCGACGCCGCAGCGGACGATGAGTTTGCAGTTTTTCAGCGCGTTGATCGTGACCTCGCTGATCCGAAGGCAATGATACATCATCACCGCGTCGGCATCCTCGATCCGGCCGGTGAGTTCCGATTCATGGCGTGCGTTCAGGGCGAAAACGTCTGCGAGGTCACCGAGGATGCGGCGCTCACAATCGAGCGGCTCGCTGACGAAGTCGGTGATGACTACTTTTGCTTTGTTTGGCATAACAATTTCAGCACCAGTGAGCACCCTGGGTCTCAACATAGACGGCATAGAGCGACTGGCTCGCGGTCATGAAGAGCCGGTTCCGTTTCGGCCCGCCGAAACACACATTGCTGCACACTTCCGGAAGGAGAATCTGTCCGATGCGCTGGCCTTCCGGTGTGAAAATGTGGACGCCATCATAACCTTCTCCAACCTCCGCCCAGCCCGCGCTGGCCCAGACATTGCCGTCGGTATCGCAGCGGATGCCATCGGCGAACCCGGCGACCTTTCTGTTCCCCACAACGTGCCCCGGGAGCTTCACCTCCAGCGCCATCGAAACAAACTCCCGTCCCTTCGCGAGAGTCCGGCCATCCACGACATCCCACACTTTTATGTTTTTCGGCGCTTCCTTGTAGTGTGAGGCCCCGGTGTCGGCCACGTAGAGTTTCTTGTAGTCGGGCGAAAAGCAGAGGCCGTTGGGCTTAAAGATTTCGTCGGTGACGAGCGCTACGGAACCGTCCTTCGGGTCAATGCGATAGACGGCTTCCTTGAGTTCCTTTTCGGCTTTGTTCCCCTCGTAGTTGCCAACAATGCCATAGCCGGGGTCGGTGAACCAAATGCCGCCGTCGGGATGCACCACGGCATCGTTAGGCGCATTGAGCGGCTTCCCGTTGAATTTCTCCGCCAGCACCGTGATTGAGCCGTCGCGTTCGTAACGCACCACGCGCCGCGTCCCGTGTTCACAGGAGATCTGGCGGCCCGCGGCGTCGAACGTGTTGCCGTTACTGTTCCCGGCGGGCTTGCGCAGGGTGCTGATGTGGCCGTCCTCGGCCAGCCACCGGTGCTGGACGTTATTGGGAATGTCGCTCCACATCAGATAGCCGCCGGTGCCGCTCCACGCCAGACCTTCCGCCCACAGCATCCCCGTGTGAAGGCGCTGGATGGGCGAACTGCCGATTTTGTATTTCGCAAACTTCGGGTCGAGAGCGATCACGTCCGGCTCCGGATAGCGCACCGGCGCCGCGCCCGGACCGAAGTCGCGGGCGAAGAGCGGCGACGCGGCGAGTGTACCGAGCGTGGTGAGGAAGGAACGGCGGGTGGCTGGGATGGATGCGTTCATAGATAGATAGGATGTGCTTACTCAGTAACAACCGGACGGTAATAACGCCGGACACCAGTGGCAACAGAATCCGAAGCGGACAGCGTGTCACCGGTGGCAACCTGATTGCTGCCGAGCGGCAGCCACGTGAGGAGATCGCTGCTATACTCGATCCCGTAACGCAGTCCTGGCGTTGTGGTGAAGGTCATGGTCACCGTTGCCGCGTTATGTGTGAAGTCCGTGAATTGAGTAAGTGCATTGGCGGTGCCCGGCGTCGGCAGGGTGAGTTGCAGGCTGCCGGCAGCGCCGTCGGGATACCGGCCTTCCGTTCGGTCCGTCGTTTGCACTCCGAACGCGACGGCGTCCACGAGGGTGCCGTCGGGTGCCGACAACATAATACTCCCGCCGTCGGCGCTGAGTTTGAAATTGGTGTGCAGTTGCAGATTCCCCGCAGAATTCTGCGCCGGTTCGCTGTCGGCCCAAACAAGGATTCGCCCGCCCGCCGGAATGCTGTATCCGGCGGGGATGATGAACATAGCCGGGAGGCCGACATCGTCGCTGAGCCGCCAGTTGGCTAGATCCACCGGAGCGCCGGTCGGATTGTAAATCTCCAGCCAGTCTTCGGCGTCGTTATCCGCGGGATCGGGATAGGAATCGTTGGAGGCCATCCACTCGTTGACGCGCAGCGCGGCCCAGGAGGCAGTGCCGGTGTAGGTCACGGTGAGTGTCGTGGTCCCGATTTCATTGCCACTGCCATCGAGCGCGCGGATAACGAGCGTGTTAGTGCCTGGAGCGAGGAGATAACTCGAACTCCACGCCGTGACCGTTGACCACACAGGTGAAATGACGAGCCCGTTGACCTCAATCGTAGCCGTGCTCACCGGCGCAGTGCCGCTCAGCGCCAGAGCGCTGCTCGCGGTGCTGAAGTCCGCGGGTCCCGCCACCGTGAAGGTCGCGGCGACGGTCGCCAGCTGGGCGAGGATATAGTTGCGCCGGCCGGTCACGTAGGTCTTCACCGTTTGAAGCCCGCTTGGGGTCACGCCCTCCGCAACGAGACCGCTGTGCACGAGATCGACGCGCTCGTTTGCCGTCAGCATCGGTCCATGCACCGCATCACTGAAGGCACGCCAGTATTCGCGGCGGAAGGTGGCGTTGTTGCGGAACTTCAGCATCAGCGTATCCGCCATGGATTCGTTGCCGATGTGCTCCGAGGTGTTTGTAAAAAGGTTAGAGGTCGCGGAGTCACCGACCTGCGCGAACGAGAAATCGATATCCCACGGGATCATCGACCAGCGGCCCGCGCGCGGTTTGTAGGCGTACATGTTCTTGCCGATGCTCCAGCCGTAGGAGTCCCAGTTGCCTGCGATGCGCTGCACCGCCATGGCGCGCATCCACGAACTAACATCCACGAGCGCCGTGACCTGCGCCTGGTAGGCGGCCGCAGCGGTCAGGTTGTGCGCATCGACGAGCGCGAAGAAATCCGCAAAATCGTTGTCCAGAACATCGCCGCCGCGCGGTGCCCACAGCCAGCGGTAGCGCGCCGTCTTTTTCACGCCGCCGGTTGTTGTGAAATTTCCCAGAGTCGCCCGGACATCGCCGAGCGCACTCATCGCGTTATCCTGAAACTCGACCCAGTCCTGCGACTTGTGCAGCCGGCCGCCGTCATCATCAGGAAACCATTCAGCAAGGAACGCACCCGGAGGCTGCTGCGTATCCTCAAGCACCTGCTGGCGCTGCTGACCGTTGACGAAGACGCGGACGAAACGCCGGTGCAGCGCCGGCATCCCTAACTTGCGCGCCATCCACCATGCGAGCTGCTCGCGCTGCAGGGTGGCATCGTCGCCGAGCGTTCCAGGCAGCGCGAGGATGGCGCTCGTTTCGCCAAGGAGCCGGTCATCGTCCGGAAAATCCAGAGTGTAGTCACACGGGCTTCCCGCCGGTCCGCTGTAACCGCCCGTGTGCGCCCAACTGCCGCTGTACTTCGCCGACGCGTTGTAGATCGGCCGCACACCGCCATAGATGAACGTGATATCGAGTGGGGCGTTGCTGTTCTTGTCCCGCGCGGCCCAGCGGTCCCGGGTCGCCTGCGTCATCCACAGTCGATAGGCGCCCAGCGAACCGGCTGGTTTCGGATCGCCCCACCGCACGAGGCACTCGCGGGCCGGCGCATCATGGGGAAAAACCGCAGCGGCACCGGGGCCGTCCGTGGCCGTAACGCGAAACGCCGCGAGGGCACCGGAAGATTGCGCGGGAATCTCCGCGCGGAACCACCCGGCACCGGCCGGCGTCATCGCGACAGTTGTCAGGGTGAGCGCCGGATCGAGACGATACCTGAGCGTCACCGCGGCCGGGCCATCCGGATCGGAAACCCGGGCAAAGACCGTCACCGGCTGCTGGAATCCGGGCAGAACCGGCCGGTGAGTGACCTCCGTGATCGCCGGCGCGGCATTCACGATCCCGCGGGAATTGGGCGCGCCGGGCGTGCCCATCGCGCTGGTGGTGAGGACGTTTCCGCTCGCTTCGAGCCAGCTCCCGCGCAGGCGGATGAGGAATTCCGGCGAGCCGCGCAGCCACTTTACGCGCGCCCGGAGAGTGGCCGTCGAGCCGCTGGCAAGGGCACTGGAAAGATTCGAGAAGACGCGGTTTGCGGTGTCGCCGCGATCGGTCGCGCGCAGTTGCAGGACGCCGTCCGCGACACTCGACGTCTCCTGCGTGCCCTGAAATGTCCAGCCCGTTGCGCTCGCGAAGCCGCCATTGGTGACACGATTCGCCCCGCCATTCGGGATCACTTCCACGTCGTCAACGAGGCACTCACCCGCACCAAGGAGGAATAGTTGGACTTGATTCGCAGGTGCCGCGCCCATGCCATGGTCGAGCACCCCGGTGATCTCGATCGTCTTCCAGCCGCTCTTCGCCGATTCATCGCTGTCGGCCCAGTTAGGGGCGAGCCGGGCATCCGCCCGCGCATCGGTTAGCTCGAGACTGCTGCCGCCGCCGTCACTCCACTTTCCCCAGCGCCCGCCGGTACCGTAATCGAGGGCATCAACTTCGGCGCGAATGGTCGTCGCCGTCCCGCCAGCCGGCGTGTAGGTGACCGGCTTTTGCAGCGAGACTCGTCCCGTGCGATCGCTCAACGAGCCGCTGAATGGCCCGAGCACCATCGCGCCACTGAGTGCCGGATAGGTTGTAAGGAGGTGCGCAGGATTCTTTGCGATCACCAGCCGCGCGCCTGCGGCGAGTGTTGTACCCGCGGGAATATCAGAGTCCGCTTCGCCGCGCAGCCGCCAGCCGCCGAGGTCCACGGAAGCCGCGCTGCGATTGTGCAGTTCAATGTATTCATCGTCGCCCAGCGTCGTGATCGCGTGATACATGATCTCGCTGATCACCACTTCTCCGCGCCGTACGAAGGAGTTTTCCGCACCCGGCGTGGCACTCGCGAGCGGTGCCCAGCCACGGACACCGTTCGGGGAGCGTCCACTGCTCACTCCGTTTTCCTGCGCGCCGAAACGCACCGCGTCGAGAACACGCGTTCCGTCCGGCGATTTGAGATACAGCGTGTCGCCGGTCGCGTGCGGTGCGAAGCCGAGTTCTGTCTCCGTGCGCACAAGGAGGCCATTCGCAGGTATACTCGTGCCCGGCGGAAAAATGTATTTTGCCAGATCGGGCGAGTCCGTGAGCATACAGCCTGACAAATCAACGGCGTCCGCCCCGGAATTGTAGAGTTCGATAAAGTCCGTGCCCGGCGAATGCGCCAGGACCTCATTGATGACCACGCCTGTCCGGGGATTGGCAGGGTCCGGTTCCGCCGCGCCTGGCGAACCGCCGGCCAGCGCGCTCGCCGCCCATGCCAGCGGGTCCTGCATGCCGAGGCTGGGCCGCGCGAGCACGAGCGATGGTCCTCCGCCATCCGGCGCCGCAGGCCACGCATTCTCACTGTCGTAATCAACCTCAAAGGCGATCCCGTCGCCTTCATTGCGCAGCCGGAGCGCGCCGCTGTTGTCCACAAGCTGTCCTGCGTACGGCCCGAGCACACCGCTGATTCCGTAGGCCGCCGCAACGTCCGCGGGCACCGCCGCGATCACCAAACGTCCGAGCGCCGGAATCATGGTGCCCGGTGGAAAATCGTAACTCACATCGCCGGAAATACGGTATCCGGTCAGGTCCTCCGTCCACGGCTGCGAATTGTAGATCTCGACAAACTCCACGTCGCGCCCGTCGGTGCGCGTGGCCGGGTGATACATGATCTCGGAAAACGCGAACGGGCCGCGCCGGGTTGCGGGTCCTATCGGCTCCGGTTTATCGAGGCGCAGATCTTCGGGATCGACCGGATCCACCGGTGGCGACCCCGGCACGATGCTGGCATAGAGACCCGTCGAATCGCTGCCGACATCGCCCGCGTCATCCACCACGAACTCGATCAGGTCGCCCGCGGTGAGCGTGACCACTTCCAAAAAGGTAAACGCATCCGAGCCCGCGCCGCCTCCAAGGATCGATACGCCATTGCGCAGCACATCGGCGGCGACGGTGCCGCTGTTGAGCGACTGGAACTCACCGCTGATGGTATGCACACCGCCCGTTGCCACCGTGAAGCGGATCACCGCCGCCGACGCTGGCTGCGCAACCCCGTTGGCGGACGGGCTTCCGGGGTGCATATGGATTTGACCCGGGCCGGTGATCGCGAAGCCCGTATTCACAGCGCTCGCGGTCGTGTTCACGATCAGTGAGGGGACGATCACTCCGTTTGGAAAATACCAGCCCTGGAGCGCCGGAGCACTGGCCCAACTGTCGGTGTGGATCAAACCCGTGGTGAGAAAGGTCGCCGGGTTGGCCGGCGTCAGGTTGTAGCCAAGGTTGATAGTGCCCCCGAGTGGTCCCGGAAAACTGATCGGCCCCGCCGCCAGTTCGCTGGCAACGAACGCCTCGTTGATGTTGAATTGCGCCGTCGCCACTCCGGGCAGGAACAGCGCGGCGAGGAGGTGGAGGGGAAGTTTCATGGCAGCGGGAAGATGGGCAGGCTGGGTGGCCCGGCCTGGTGTCCGATAAGACAGTGAACGGGAAATTGCCGTATTCGCTGAATCCGGATTACCGGCGGCGCCGGACGAGAAGTGCGGCACTCCCGAGGAGTGCCATGCCGAAGCCCGCGGGTTCCGGAACGGGAGTCGAGATGGTGAGGCCTCCGAGGACCCCGGTTTCGCCTACGCCGAAAAGACCGTTGATAGTGCCGCCGGTCACCGGAACTCCGAAATACGCCGTCGCATCCAGTCCGTTGTAGTTACCAAAGATCCCGCTGCCCGTGAATCCCGGGATCACGAAGTCCGGCGTGGTGTTGAAACTCCCGTAAAGATAAAGGTCCGCAGTGGTCGCGGCACCGAGACCGCTGATTGTAAACGGCGACCCGCCCGGGTTATTATTTCCGGCGGAGTTATTGAATATGTAATCGTCGTAGAGCGACGCCGGCTCGAAAGGCTGGCTCGGCTCATGATCGCCGCCCACCGGGCCAATGGTGAATCCTACGGTGGTCGGAGTCCCGCTGTCGTTCAGCAAATTCGTACCTGAGACAGTTAGATTGTCATCGCCGCCGGTGGAGTCTGCGGAGATGGCGTTGAAAACAGAGCTGCCGCCCGCCGCGCCGGAGCCGGAAAACGTGCCCGCGGACGCCGCGTCACCGGGGCGTATGCCATTGAAGTCAATATTGACGGTTTGCCGGGCGGTGGTGGTAATGCTGGCAAAGAGTCCGGTGGAATCGGCGCCAATGTTATCCAGCCCCGCGCCGACGGAAAAATCAACCCGGTCGCCAGCCGCCAGGAGCATTGAGAGATTGAACGGGCCGGCGTCGGCAATGCTCGCGCGGGGCGTGGCATTGTGCAGAATCGTGTTAGCCGTGATGCCGCCGTCGAGGGACCGGAAGGCACCGGTAAGCGTGTAGTAACCTGCGGCGGGTGCCGTGAAACGGAGGACTCCGGCAAAGAGCGGATCCGCAAAACCATTGGGTCCGCGGCCGCCGGGGTGGAGGAGGATTTCGCCGGCATCAAGGCCCGAAAAGCCGGAGAATGGCGTAGGGGAAACGTTCACCACCGCTGCCGGAACGCTAACGTTATTCGGAGTGAAGAAGCCCTGGGTATTGGCGTTGCCCGCAAAGACATCCGTGTGCTCCGCGGCGGTAAAGGCCGAGAAATCCCCAAAGGTTGCCGCATAACCCACACTGAACGGCCCAAAGACTGAATTCGTCTCCGTGCCGCTGAGTTCGTTCAGCGTAAATGCCGCGTTGGCATCATAACTTTGCGCGACGCATCGCCGGGTGACCGTCCACGAGGCGAGAAGAATTCCACTGGTGAGGATTTGTTTGATCATGGGAGGGGGCTGGGAGAACGGAATATTCCGCTGAACTATCGGGTCGACGGTCGACCGTCAATATAATTGTCCCCAAAACACCGGACTGATTGTGCCAGCCCAGGATTTCGGGCCATCCACACTGTAGCCGGCCGGGGGACTACGGGTCCACCGCGCGCACCGTCGTCAGCGATTTGATGACGCTGTGATCTTCCCATTTCCAGACGACTTTCTTATCGCGGGTGACCTCGAAGGCGTGCGCTCCTTTCCCTTCCTGGCCGCGGAGAAAGTTGCCCGCGAGGATGTTGCCGTTCTTGAGCTGCTGGATGCTGGAGACCCAGGTGATGTTCAACTCCGGTGCGTCCTTCGCGGTAAATTCCCAGGCGATCTTTTTGTCCGGCGTCACTTCGATCAGGCGCTTTTGGGTGCCGCAGGAAATGAGTGTATTCCCGTTAGGGAGCCGCTGGGCATCGACGGCATTTTCGACGCCGGTGTATTCCCAAACGACCTTGCCGCTTTGGTCCACTTCACGCACCGCCCCTTCGCCCTCGTGCGCGGCGAGGATATTGCCATTGGGGAGCTGGTGAATGTTGCGAACCTGAAGGTGGAAATGTTCCTGACTTGTCTTGAGCGGCGTGACATGCACGACCTTCCCTTTGGGATCCAACTCGACCGCCTGACAGGGCCCCTGCTCGCCCAGCAGCGTGTTGCCGTTCGGCAGACGACTGCAGCCCAGCACCTGCTGGGATTTGCTGACGTAATTCCAGACCTCCTCGCCCTTGCGCGTGATCTCACGCGCCCCGGTCGGGCTGCCGCCGTAGGCATAGAGCACATTTCCGTTGGGCAGCACTTCGAAAATCACGGCGATGCTCGGCGGCTTGTGCTCCCACACGACTTTCCCCTCCGCATCCAGTTCGACCATCCGGTTTCCGCCCGCACCATACTCGAAAAGCAGCAGGCGATGCTTGACGGCAACGGCAGGTTCCGCCGCGCTTACGCTCAAGGCAGTGAAAGCCAGGATGGCGGCGCGGACGGCGTTTTGCAGAGTCCGGATGAAGGTGTGCTTGCTCATTGGATAGGTTGCGGGGGTTGCGAAAACCTGGACACCGTGAAAGTCGACGGTCGAGCCTCAAGGAAAGTTTTACCCTGAATCGCGGCCCGCCAACGGTCCTTCCGGGAGGTTGGACGATAGCCCCCGGACGCGACTCACACCGCCGTGACCTCTAACTAAATCAGAACCCGTGACTGAAATTCCGGCAGGCCGCTCGCGCCCGCTCGCCAGCGAAAAACCGAACCATCTGCGCTTTCGCTCCCGGGCACCCCGCCGGCCGTCGTGACGAAGAATTCATCAAGCGCCGGCCCGCCGAAGCAAA
>JANNVM010000166.1:0-2422 GCA_031414455.1 Verrucomicrobiota bacterium | reverse complement strand
ACTTCGCGGACTTGTCCATCTGCGCGCCATACTTGGAAACATCGGCGTCACCGTGCTGCCGGATCAGGTCGCGGTGGGCAGCGCGCACTCTGAATTCCGTGACGACGGCACTCTGACTGATGACAAACAATCCGCGCGCGTGCGGGGGCTGGGGGCATCCCTCGCGCAGCATCTCGCGAAGCTGCTGGCATAATTCCCGGGCGGACTGCTTCACCACACGTAAAGTCCGCCGGTTGGCCATGCGCCACCTCAGTGGACACGGATCCATGAAACGGTTTTCCATATTTCTCATTTATCCAGCAGTCTCCCTCGCCCTTCACACGGCGGGGGTGGCCGTGGTGGGGCTTGCTGGCATGATGTGGAGCGGTGAGGAGGCGCGCGGCAGCGGCGCGGTGGCAGCCGAAGCGGTGGCAGCCGAAGAACCCATCTACATTAACTATCAAATCATGCCTCCTGAGGCTGCGCCGGAGGAGCCGGCGAGTGTGGAGATCGCGAAGCCGGAGGAGCCTGTGTCCGGCCCGCCCTCCGGGGATGCGATTTCTCCAGCCCCGGTGCTTCCTGAGATGACTCCGCCCATGGTGGATCGCCTCTACAACCCGTCGCCCGCCGATCCGCGCCCGGCACCCGCCCGCGCACCTGCGGGAAAACCAGCGGCCGCACAGATGAAGGCAAAGGATCAAAGTCCCGGAAAGCGGTCCCTGCGCAGGGAGGGGGCTGACAGGAGCGTGCCGACTGGTTTCCTCCGTCACGCGTCGGCGACCTACGCCCCGGAACCCGTCTATCCATCTGATGCAAGGCGGCGTCGGGTGCAGGGTTCTGTCGTGGTCCGCATCGCAGTGAGTGCCGCCGGGCGAACGGAGCGGGCATGGGTCGAGAGGAGTTCCGGTCACGCCGAACTCGATCAGGCGGCGCTGTCGGCCGCTCAGAAAATGCGCTGCGTGCCGGCGATGCGCGATGGCCAGGCAACCGCTGAGCAGTTGCGGCGCACTTATACGTTTCGGCTGAAGTAGAACTTCAGAAACTCACGGCGACACCTGCGGTCCCTCCAAATCCCGGCTCGTTGCTGCCGGAACCGTGGGAGCGCCAGTCTTCATCAAGAAGGTTGTCCAGCGAAGCGGTGAGCGAAACGTTTTCATTCACCTTCCAGCCGCCGCGGAGGTTGACCAGAGTGTAGCCGGGGGTGCCGCCGGGCGGAATCCGCTGCGTGTCGGCGCGGTCGGCAGTGTTCAGCTTGTCGGCTTTGCTGGCGGCGGTGCAGATGAGTTCCGCCCAAAATTTCCGGTCGCTGCGCTGCCAGCGGACGCCCCCATAGGCGATGAGCGGGACGATACGGCTCATCGGCTCGCGCACCAGCGTGTCCGTCCTGGTAGGATACTGATCCACTTCGCCCTCCGTCCATGACACACTGCCGAAGAGGGACCAGTTATCGTTTATCGCATAGTCCGCTGCCAGTTCGACGCCTTGGACGAATCCATTCCCGCCATTGGCCTTCGTCACCTCCACACTGGTGCCAACCATGCGGCCGGTGGGCTTGCGCACGATGAGGTCATTGATGTCCGTGTAGAAATAAACAAGGCTGGCATTGAGGCCTTCCTGTTCCGTGCGCACGCCGATTTCGAAGTTCAGAAACTCCTCCGGGTCGAGTCCTGTCGCGGCAGTTTCCAGCTCACCGCTGCGCGCAATATCGAGACGCGAGAGGTCGCTCAGATTGGGCGCGCGGAATCCCTGACTGACGCCGCCGTAGAGTTTCCAGTGATCCTCGGCATCAAGGTCGAGCACTGCGCGTGCGCTGGCGGAAAACTGCGACCAGTCACCCGACTGCGATGCCGGCAACTTCGTCACGGGATCTTCGTAACGGCCGACATCCGCCTGCGCATAGGTATAACGCCCGCCGAGGAAGAAGTGCAGGGAATCGCTGGCGGTGATTTCGTCCTGCAGGAAGAGGCCGAACAAGTCATACGTGCTGTCATCGCCGACCGGCCCCTGAATTCCATACCTGTCGAAGGTGCCGTTGGCTTTCCAGAAGGTCGAGGCGCTGTCCACGTCGTCGCGATAGTAGTCCGCGCCGTATGTCAGGCGCCCCACGGGCGTGTCGCTGGTGAGTTGGAGGTCGGCTCCGAACGTATCCAGGTTCACTTCACCGGTTTCGCTGGAGCGATTCGCCCGCGTGCGGTCCTGGGTTTCATCGGCCGTTTGCCATGAGAGGGTGAAGGCCGCGCTGTCGGCAAATGCTTCCAGATTCTCACCGGCGACACGGAGATAGGAAAGCGTGCGCGCCTGATCGAACGACCGTCGCAAGTCTGTGCCGATGGTCGTTCCCTGCCATGGCACGCCATAGATCGTGGAGTGCGTGCGCCACACGTCGTCCTGGCGCAGTTGCTGATGCACGGCGGTTAGCGTCCAGCGGTCAGCGAGGGCATAG
>JANNVM010000165.1:0-6971 GCA_031414455.1 Verrucomicrobiota bacterium | reverse complement strand
CCGGCGGTGCTGCTGCCGTTGTTGCTCCAGTAGGTCACATTGCCCGCGGCATTGACCAAAGCGAACTTGAACTGCCCGGTGCCGTCGAAGTTCACCCCGTTTACGGCCACGCGGCCCTGATGAGGGATGAGATTGGGGACCTGGGCGGCGAGAGGACAGGCAAACAGCAGGAGAGCGGCGGCGGGCAGTTTCATGAGACGGCAGTTGGTTACACCTGGAGTGTCTGCAATCCGCCGGCGGAAATTCCGGAAATTTCAGCAAAATTGTTGCGGTCACCCGGGCCGGGTGAAAACCGCCGGGGGCAATTCAGCCGATGACGTTCAGCAAATGCCGCAGTTCATCCTCAAGGTCCCCGGCGTCATCAAGGGTCCCGGCGACCCGCGCACGGATCAATTCCGCGCGGCGCTGCCGCATCCGGTGCAGCCATGTCGCCACGCGCTGCAAAGTGACGCCGAGTTTCTCCGCGGCTTCCGCGTACGACTGAGTGCCGCCGCCGGAAATGAGCGGCTCCAGCACCGTTAGGATTTCCCCGCGTCCTGCCGCGTGCATTTCCTGCCGCAGGTCCTCCGCCGCCGCTGCCAGCAGCGTCATCGCCCACTGACGGTCGAACGCCCGCTCCTGCTCACAGCCGGCACCGGCGTCCGGGATTTCATCCGCCATTTCCAAAGGCACGGCAACCTGTCCGCCGCCGCGTTTCTTCGCGGCCCCCCGCCGCCAGTGCTCCGCGAGATGCAGCCGCAGGGCTCCCAGAAAGTAGGAGCGGAACCTCCCGCGCGCTGCATCCGCTTTGCCAAAACTCCCGCGCCCCAGAAACGCGACGAAAAAACTCTGCACTACATCCTCCGCCTCGGCGTGTTCCACGCCCGCCCCTTTCACAAAGTGCAGCGCCGGCCGCCAGTAGCGCGCACATAGTGCCTCCAGCGCCCCCTCCGCCTCGCCTCCGCCGTCCCGCGCCTGCATGAGCAGCGTCCATCGGGTGGTGAGAAACACCGCGGGCTGGGTGGGCGGGGCGAAGTCGGGCATTTCCCGGACCTTCTAGCGGGTGGCGTGCCGCAGCGTCAAGCCCGCGGCGCACTTCCCCGCGCTTCCTTTTCAACTCAACCCAAACAAAACCATGAACACCCTCGAAACTCAGTTCGCCTTCGCCGGCGCGCCGGTGCCGGTGGTTCAACAGAATGAATGCCTGCGCCACGGTGACTGGCTTTTTGTCCCCGCGCCGGGGCTGGTGGTGAATGCGAATCGTATCCGCCGTCATGCCGCCGTTCACCGGGAAGCACCGGTGGTGGAGGAGTTCTACCGCACCGGCGGCGAGGCCGTTTATTTCAGCGCAACGCAGCGCCGCGTCCTCACCGTGCCGCAATACCGGAAGCTGCTCCGTCAGCGTCCGTCTGCGGTGAAGGAGGACTGGCGCATCCGGCAGCGCGATGTCGCGGACTACGGGCGCGGCACCGTTCGGCACCCGGAGCACCGCAGCATCATGCTGCACGGATGGCACCGCATTCTGATGAACACCGGCTCCCTGGCACAGTCCCTGCGGCGTGACGCGGGGGAATGAACCACACCAATTTGACTGCCCCCCGCTCTGGATGCGGAATGAGACGGCCTTCGCAGAGCCGGTCAGTCATATGCAAAGGAAAGGGGACACCCCGGCAGCAGTTCGCTCTGCGCCGGGGTTGTCTTCCTTTGTGATGGCGCAATGCGGGCCGCTCCCTTGACGTTGGACCGTCCTCCAGCAGTCGCCGCGCCCCTGATAGCGCTCAAGCTGCACTTTGAGATATTCAATGATACTGGGGTTACTCCTGGGGCGGCTCATGCCCACGGTGTCACGATTTTTGAGTCAACCACCCCTCAGACTCTCGCCTCACCCCCCTCTGGCCGGTGCCCCCCATTATGAGTCCATGCGCATGGATCATTTTCCGGATCATTTGTCTCGACATATTTCGCCGATCTCCCCCACACTTCATCCGCCACCGTCACAACTGGTGTAATTTCCTTTCCCCGCGACACCGCATGATGCGCTTCCGGGCTGAAACGACGGCGCATTTTAGCCTCAACCAACGAGAAACACCATGACTACACGCTTCGTGCGACCGCTCGTCCTGCTATGGAAAAGATCGCTGTTTCTCTGCACAGCCTTTATGGGCTCCGGAACTCTAACGAGTTTGGCGCAATCGCCGCCACCCCTGCTCATCGATTCCGGTAATGGCTCCCAGGTGCGCCTCTCATGGACGAGCACGCCGGGCAACATCGTGTTGGAGGAGACGGATACCCTCAGCGTCTGGCGGCCTTCCCCGCAAGTGCCTGTGCTGTTGAACGGCGAGTTTTCCGTCATGGTCGATAAGGCCGGTTTCAGCAGCCGCTTTTTCCGGCTGCACAGAATCGAAACGGGTGGATTGCCTCCGGACCCCGCCTCCGTTGCTTCGCCGATACCGCAGGGCGTCGCGACGCAACTAGCGACGGCAACGAAATTTTTGTACACGGGGCCAAACCCAATTCAAACCGGAGTGCCCCCTGGCACCATCGACGCGAGACGCGCCGCGGTCGTGCGCGGCTCAGTTAAGAAGCGCGACAACACTCCGCTCTCCGGTGTGACCATCTCGATCCTTCATCATCCCGAACTCGGTCAGACCCTTAGCCGGGCCGACGGCATGTTTGATCTTGTTGTTAACGGCGGTGGTTTATTGATCGTAAACTATGAGAAGTCCGATTTCTGCCCCGTCCAGCGTCAGATCAACGTCCCCTGGCAGGATTACGTGATGGCTCAGGAAATTGTGATGATCCCAATGGATCCGATCGCCACACCCATCGCGCTCGGCCTCGACTCGCCCATGCAAGTGCATCAAGGCAGCATGCAAACGGATGCCGACGGCAGTCGAAAGGCCACCCTTCTCTTCACGCCCGGCACGTGCGCGAGTTTGGTGATGGCCAACGGCGCAATACAGAGTGTCAGTTCCTTAAATGTCCGCGCCACGGAGATCACGGTCGGCACAAACGGCCCCGCCGCGATGCCCGCCGCGTTACCGCCCAGCAGCGGGTATACCTACTGCGCCGAGTTGAGCGCCGACGAAGCGATTGCCCGGGGGGCCACCTCCGTCCAGTTCGACCGTCCATTGCCCGTGTACCTTGAGAACTTCCTCGGGTTCCCCGTGGGCACCGCCGTGCCCACAGGTTACTACGACCGGCAGAAAGGCCAGTGGATCGCCTCCGTCAACGGCCGTGTGATCAAGGTGCTCAGCATCACGGGCGGCGTCGCCAATCTCGACACTGACGGCGACGCCGCGGCTGATGGCGCGGCGACCTTGACCGCCCTCGGTGTCACGACCGTGGAGCGCACCTGCCTCGCGACACTCTATGCAACGGGCCAAACGCTGTGGCGCGTGCCCATCACCCACTTCTCGGCCTGGGACCACAACTGGCCATACGGGCCGCCGCCCGATGCGGTCCCACCACCACCGCGGATCGACAACGACCCGCCGATCGACAAGCAGGATGAAGAGTGCAAATCCATCATCGGCTGCCAAAACCAGACGCTCGGCGAATCGCTGCCGATCACGGGCACGCCCTTCCGGTTGCATTACCAGAGCGAACGCACGCCGGGCCGCAAAGACGACTACGCACTCAACATTCCCGTGAGCGGGGCGGCGATACCGGCTAGCCTGCAGCGAATGCGCGTCGAGCTGAACGTTGCCGGACGCCTTTATCAAACGACATTCGCCCCCGCGCCGAATGTCAATTACACCGCGACCTGGGACGGCAAGGACGCCTATGGCCGGCCATTGCAAGGGACGCAACTCGCCACGGTTCACGTGCATTATGACTATAACCCACAATACTATGCCGTATCCAGCGACTTTGAAAACAGTTTCGCCCGGGCCGAGGCGGCAGGAGTAGCGGTGTCCGCTTCCCGCGGGGCCAGCACGATTACGCTCACGAGAACGTGGACAGAAAGGTTGGGCACTTGGGATGCCCGGGGATTCGAACTGGGCGGCTGGAGCCTCAGTATTCAGCACGCCTACGACACGGCTTCGCGAACGCTGTTGCTTGGCGACGGGCGGCAGCGCCGCGCCGATGGGCTCTCAACGAGCGTCATTACCACCGCTGCGGGCAATGGTGTAGGAGGCTTCAGCGGTGACGGCGGCCCGGCCACAGCCGCGCAACTCATTGGAAGTTCCGGGATCGCAATAGGACCGGACGGGAGTCTCTTCATCGCGGAAATCTATCGCATCCGTCGCGTAGGGCCTGATGGCATTATCACCACCATCGCGGGCACCGGTGGGCCTGGCTTCAGCGGCGATGGCGGGCCAGCGACGGCGGCGTGCCTGGGTTCCCTTGGCGGCCTAGCCGTTGCGGGAGATGGCAGCCTGTATATTGCCGACACTGATAACTCCCGCATCCGCCGCGTGGGACTTGATGGCATCATCACCACCGTCGCGGGAACCGGAGTGGCGGGCTTTAGCGGTGACGGCGGCCCGGCCACGACGGCGCAACTCAGCAGCCCCGGGGGCATTGCCGTGGGACCGGACGGCAGCCTGTATGTTAGTGTCGGAGATTTTCCACCGACCGACAACCGCATCCGTCGCGTGGGCCCCGATGGCATCATCACCACCGTCGCGGGCAACGGCAGCTTCGGCTTCAGCGGCGACGGCGGCCCGGCCACGGAGGCGGAACTTGGCATCGCACAACTGCCCGGATTCGGACCCGTTGGCATTGCGGTGGGATCGGACGGCAGCCTGTACATCAGTGAGTTGCTGAACAACCGCATCCGTCGCGTCGGACCCGATGGCATCATCACCACCGTCGCAGGCGACGGCGAACCTGGCGACGTCGGGCTCAACGGCGATGGCGGGCCCGCGACGGCGGCGCATCTAACCGCACCTCTGGGCATTGCGCTGGGACCGGGCGGCAGCCTGTACATCAGTGAGTTTCTCAGCAACCGGACCCGCCGGGTGGGACCAGATGGCACGATCACCACCGTCGCCGGCCGTGGTGACATTGGCGGCGGCGGGTTCAGCGGCGACGGAGGGCCGGCCCTCGCGGCGCAACTAAACGGACCTGTCGGCGTTGCTGTAGGACCGGACGGCAGTCTCTACATCAGTGATTTGGCCAACTCCCGCATCCGCCGCGTAGTCTCCGCACTGCCCGGCCACACCACCCTGTCGAATTTTACTCTCGCCTCGGAGGACGGCCGCGAGGTCTATGTGTTTGGCGACACCGGCCGCCACCTGAAGACACTCGATGCGTTGACCGGCGCGGTGCGTTACCAGCTCGGCTATGGTGCCGCTGGCTATCTCACCTCCGTCACCGACGGGAGCGGCAACGCCACCACGATCGAGCGCGCGGGCGCCATGGCCACGGCTATCGTCGCGCCGGGCGGCCAGCGCACCGCACTTACGGTGAGTGCAGAGGGTTGGCTGGTCCGTGCGGCCAATCCCGCCGCCGGGGCGCAGACCATGAATTCCACCGCGGACGGCCTCTTGCAGCGCTTCATAGATCCCCTCGGAAACATCCACAACTTCACGTACGACGTCCTCGGCCGTCTCATCAGAGATGAGGACCCCGCCGGCGGCAGCACCAGCCTGGTGCGGACCGGGCAGGCCAACGGTTACACCGTCGTCACCACGTCCGCGCTCGGACGCATCCGCTCCTATCAAGTGGAACAATTGCCCATCGGCACGATCCGCCGCACGGTGACCCAGCCGGACGGCGTCAAGACTGTGACGGTGATCAACGCCGACGGCAGCGAGCAAACTACGTCCGCCGATGGTAGCGTCACCACGATACAATACGGCCCCGACCCACGCTGGGGCATGCTGGCACCCGTCGCGGAGAGCGTGACGTCGGAGAACGCAGGCGGCCTCACTCGAACGGTCACTACCACGCGCACCACTATGCTCTCGGATCCCACCAACCTGCTGAGCCTGACAAACCTTACAGACACGGTAACCGACAACGGCGTCGTGAGCACGCGCGTGTACAATGGGGTATCGCGTCAATTTACCAGCACGACAGCAGCCGGACGGAGTGGCACTTTGACGGTCGATGCCCTGGGACGGGTGACGCAGGAACAGATTGCCGGGCTCGCTCCGGTTGGCTATGCCTACGACAGCCGCGGGCTGCTGAGCGCCGTCACGGAGGGCTCCGGCGCCAGCAGCCGTGCCACGAGTCTCGTGTACAACACTGCGCGCGATCTCACCGGGATCATCGACGCGCTTGGGCGGACTACGAACATCGCCTATGACTTGGCCGGACGGCCTGTTACCAGGACGCTGCCCGATAGCCGTGCCATTCAATACGCCTACGATGCGGCGGGCAACGCGACGGCGATTACCCCGCCCGGACGACCGTCGCACCTCTTTGCCTACACATCCATCGATCAGATGTCTTCCTACACGCCACCGAATGTTGGCACCGGCAACACGACAACACAGTACACCTATAATGCTGATGGCGGGATCACGCGCCTAACTTCCCCCGACGGACAAATCCTCGACTTCGGCTACGACAGTGGCGGAGGCTGCAACTGCGGCCGATTGACCACGCTCACTCTGCCGACCGGAGTCTACAGTTACGCTTACGAGGCTGCGAGCGGCAAGCTGGCTGGGATCACCAGCCCGGGTGGGGTACGAGTGGGTTACACCTATGCCGGCGCCCTGCTCACCGGGGTGACGTGGACCGGGCCAGTGTCAGGCAGCATCGCCTACACCTACAATAACGACTTCCGCGTGACCACGGAGAATGTCAATGGGGCCAGCAGTGTGAGTTTCGCTTACGCTAGCGATGGCCTTCTCACCGGGGCAGGCGGACTCGCCCTGACCCGTAACGCTCAGAACGGTTTGCTCACTGGCACCATCCTCGGAGGGGCTACCGATAGTTACATCTACAACACCCTTGCCGAACTGACGGATTACAGCGTCGCCTACGCCGGGAATGAAATCTACAGCGCGCGTTACGATCGGGATGCGATCGGTCGC